>NZ_OY762015.1:1222500-1522500 GCF_963665055.1 uncultured Methanobacterium sp. | reverse complement strand
CATATGGTCTCCGTGTTCTCCTATGATACGGGTGTGTATTTCACTTACATGGATGTTGAAATGTTTGGCAATAAGGTTCTTCAACCGCAGGGAGTCCAAGTGGTTTCCCAATCCTATTACTCTGTTTCGTGGAAATCCTGAAGCTTTGTATGCCACGTAGGTCATGACATCCACAGGGTTGGTGATAACCAGGATTATGGATTCGGGGGCGTGTTTGGCAACTAACTGAGAATATTCAGCTATAATTTTAGCATTAGGGATAGCCACATCCATACGGGTCATTTCGGGAGTTCGGGGCATGCCCGAAGTAATTACCACAATTTTAGAATCTGCTATATCCTCAAAATTGGCAGTGGGGGTTATGAGTACTCGAATATCCTTGGCAGCCATGGCATCATTCATATCCAGAGCTTCGCCCTGGACCTGGCCCAGGCTTTTTTCACGGGATAACAGTACCACTTCACTAACTGCACTTTCTTCAGCCAGGCAAAAAGCAGCTGCTTTACCCACTCTGCCTGATGCACCAATTACACTAACCTTCATTTTTCACCCTGTCCTTCATAATTTAGTTAATCTCTTTTAATTATTGTGAATTTAACCTTAATAAATAATATTAAAATAAAAAAAATTAGTCTTTATCCAGGAAACCTTGAGCAACCCGGCGAACATATCCACTTTTATCTGTAAGTGCTTCTTTAAGTGCTTCTTCTGTTTTTTCTCCGCCAATGTTTCCCAGGGCCATTACTGCACCTGCTCTTACAAATCCACTGTCATCGTTCATGGCATTAATTAATGGATCTATTGATTCGGTGGATTTTATATTGCTCAAAGCCCATGCAGCCCCTCCTCTAACTCTCCAGTCATCATCCTGTAACGTCTTGATCAGAGGATCCACCGCGGATTGGCCCATATTACTGAGTGCTCCTGAAGCTGCTCTGCGAACCCATTTATTATCATCCTTCATGGTTTCAATAAGTGGTTCAATGGATCTTGACTCACCAATCAGGCCCAGTACCTTGGCTGATCCCTTACGGACATTTTTATCCTCATCATCCAAGGCATCAATGAGCTGGTCCACTGCTGGCTCGCCAACTTCTTCCAGCATTTCAGTAGTCTGGACTTGCACAAGTTCATCATCGTCTTTTAAAGTTTCAATCAGTCTTTTGACGTTTTTTTCAACTTCCATAATAATTATCTCCCTTTAAAAATTAATTTGATGGATTTTTAATGCCAACCAGATCGACATAAACTCAACTTTTGTAAGAAAAATATATTATCTCTTTTCTGGGCCATATATTTTACCATATTGGTGTATCACAAATTATTTTACATTACATGTATATCCTCAAATTACCTTGGACATCTAGAAAAAATCATGGCACATCCAGAAAAATATTCTTAGTTCATTTTTATAATTTTACTAACCTCAATCTCTATTATCATTACCATAATCTCTTATTATCATTACCATAGTCTCTTAGTACCATTACCCTAGTCGAATCGTTGTTCTCATCTATTAATATTCAAATCTAATAATTTAAATTAATTTATTTGGCTAAATGTATCATCTACCCGTATCAGGTTTAATCATGATCATAACTAATATTATGTGATCAATTCATAATCCTTTCCGGAAACTATTTGATTGTGGAAAGACTTAAGATTAGATTGATTAAATAGTTGGATTGATTAAAACAGAGCAATTCCTGGGTTTGTTTTTGATTTAAATTTTTTTATTATTTAAGAAATTAATCTTGGAATAAACTAATACTTGGAATTAACTAAAATATGGATGATAAAATGTACACAATAACAGTAATATCAGGAGATGGCATAGGTCCGGAGGTTATGGGGGTTACCCTGGATATTCTCAAAGCTTCTGATCTGGAATTTGAGTTTAAGGAAGCCAGGGCAGGTTATGCCTGCTTTAAGGATACTGGAACTAATCTGCCGGATGAAACAGTGGAAATGGCGAAAAGTAGTGATGCAACTCTTTTCGGAGCAGTTACCTCCGTTCCCGAACAGAAAACTGCGGGTTCCATACTTGCACTCAGAAAAAAATTAGGTTTATATGCCAATTTAAGACCGGTTAAATCATACCCTGGGGTGAAAGCAGTTTACGATGATCTGGATATCTTAATAATTCGGGAAAACAGCGAAGGTCTTTACTCTGAAATTGAGGAGTACACCGAAGAGGGGGCAACAGCATTAAGAGTCATCACCCGGAAGGCATCAGAGCGCATATCACACATAGCATTTAAAGAAGCTCTTAAAAGAGGTAAAAAACGGGTAACTGCAGTTCATAAGGCCAACGTCCTTAGGAAAACTGATGGTGTATTCAGAGATTCGTTCTGGAAAGTTGCCAATGAATACAACCAGATGAATGATTACAGTGATATTGAGACTGATGAATTTTATGTGGATGCAGCAGCCATGTTTCTGGTCACTGATCCATATAAGTTCCAGGTACTGGTAACCACCAACCTTTTCGGTGATATATTATCTGATGAGGGTGCTGGACTGGTAGGTGGTCTGGGAATGGCACCATCTGCTAATATTGGGGATGATAATGGATTGTTTGAACCAGTACATGGTTCTGCCCCTGATATTGCAGGGAAAGGTGTGGCTAACCCTGCAGCTATGATTTTATCAGCTTGTTTAATGCTTAATTTTTTGGGAGAACATCAGGAGGCATTTAAACTGGAAGAATCTTTGATAAAGGTTCTGGAACAGGGAAAATATCTTACACCTGACCTGGGAGGAACATCCACTACTGAGGAGATGGCCAGAGCAGTCCGCGAAATTTTCGAAAAATAGTAAAGTAACTATCATAAGTTCCGGAAGGAATATTTAAGTCCATGAAGGACGGCGAAAAGGGAGCATAGTAACTTTTATATGTCCCTCTAATCATAATTTGTCAATAAGAAAGGGTTAATAAGAACAGGCTTATGACTGTTTTGACACTAGTTTTTATTAAAAACTGGTTTATAATTATTGATTCGAACCGCCCTTTTTCAGCATTTAAATGCTGTTTTAGACGTTCATGACTTTTTTAGAGGTGTATAGAATATGAAAACCACCATTAGTGTGATAAAAGCAGACGTTGGTAGTATAGCAGGACACGGATTAGCTCACCCCGCAATATTAAAAAAATGTGAAGAGATCTTAGCAAAAGCCAAGGAAGAAGAGCTTCTTATTGATTATTATGTGACCAATTGTGGTGACGACACCGAACTTATAATGACCCACAAACAGGGTGAAGAAAACGAAGAAATCCATGAAATGGCATGGAATGCCTTTTTAGAAGGAACCGCAATTGCTCGTGAACTAAAACTTTACGGTGCAGGTCAGGACCTTTTATCTGACACATTCTCAGGAAACATCAAAGGTATGGGTCCTGGAGTTGCAGAAATGGAATTTAAAGAAAGGCCCAGTGACCCGGTGGTTGTTTTCTGTTGTGATAAGACCGAACCCGGAGCATTTAACCTGCCCATTTATAAAATGTTCGCAGACCCATTCAGCACTGCAGGTCTGGTAATCGACCCATCAATGCACAACGGATTTGAATTTGAAGTTTACGATGTTATGGAACACAAAAAAGTAAAACTGTCCTGTCCTGATGAAATGTACGATTTACTGGCCCTCTTGGGTACCATCAGCAGATACGTCATAAAACGTGTCCGCAGAAGGGACGACAAAGAAATCGCTGCATCCATCAGTACCGAACGGTTAAATCTCATGGCTGGTAAATACGTTGGAAAAGACGACCCAGTAGCCATAGTAAGATCACAGTCCGGATTCCCCGCAGCAGGAGAAATTGTGGAACCATTCGCATTCCCACACCTAGTGGGTGGATGGATGAGAGGATCACACAACGGACCACTCATGCCTGTAGGACAGAAAAACGCATACCCTGTACGATTCGACGGACCACCAAGGGTAATAGCCCTGGGTTTCCAGATAGCTGACGGTAAATTAGTAGGACCAGCCGATATGTTCGATGACCCTGCATTTGATCGTTCCCGAGCACTGGCCTCAGAAGTTGCCGAGTACATGAGAAGACATGGCCCATTCGAACCACACAGGTTACCCGCTGATGAAATGGAATACACCACCTTACCCGGTGTCATGGAAAAACTCAGTGGAAGATTTGAAGATATTTAATTAATCTCTCGCCAGATTAAGTTAGAGATTAAATTTTGAGCTTCATCTTGTATGAAGCCCAAAAACTTTATTTTTTAAAACATAAACCTAATTTCTTAGATCTAAAACTTATTCTTAGATTAAGCCTTATTTCTTTAGATCCAAAACCTTATTCTTTAATATGTTATATCATAAATTATACAGCCTAAATTTTGTTGATTGTTATGATGATTTTAATTGTTGAAGACGACAAAAGAACCATTTTAGATTTAAAATCTATTTTAACAGAATTAGGGCATAATATAGTTAAAATAGTTCCTAGTGGCCAAAAAGCAATTCAAGAGGCAGGAGATTTAAATCCTGACTTGGTTATCATCAACATAAAATTAAAAGGTGAAATGAGTGGTGTGGAGGCTGCCCACAAAATTGAAGATCTTTATAAAATCCCCATTATCTTTCTCTCGGTCTTCATCAAAAACTGTTTAAATAAGTCATTGCAACTACCAGATGATGCTGTTGTTGTAAGTAAGCCTATAAAACGTGATCATTTAGAGTATTGTATTTTAAGAGTGTTAAATAAATAAAAAATATTTTTTTTAATAGTTTTCTCATATTCTTTAACTATTCCCCTATTTTACAATGAATATTATTCTTAGGTTATTCCTGTAGATTATTCTTTAGATTACCCATACCAATATTCTTTAGGTTATTGTTTACACGTTCTTGAGGCATAAAACGGTATATCCAGGACTCTATCTACTTTATCAATGATTATACCATCACTGGTGGCCACCACTGCCCCTAGTTCGTGGGATAGCCTAACTAGTTTTAAATCCACATTTTTTGAAGTTTGAGCATCACCTGGAACTTCACAGGAGTTTAATATGTCCTTGGTGGTTTTGGCCAGTTCTCCACTTAAACTCACAGGACTATCATAGAAAAAAAGCACCTTTTTGGGTTTAAAAAGTTTCAGTAATGATATGATGGATTTCAGAGCTATTTCAGTGGTTTCATTTCTTTTGTATTTCCCAAAAACTGCTTTAACATCCCGGGTAACCCCATCATCACAGTTTACAATTAAATTATCTGCACCCTGAAACATGGTTTCAGTGGTAATGAGAACATTGTAACCATCCACAAGAACATCTTTACCCTTTACATCCGACAGGAGGATTAATTTATCTTTACGGCTTTTGATTTTTTCCCGGGAGAAAACAGTGCGATTCAAGTAGTTTCTTTGAGTCTGTCCCAGAAGATAATGATTCCCCACATATTCCAAAGCCCCAGTTCTGGGAAAACCACGTTCCAAAAGGTACTGGAAGTCCTTTTTAGCTTCCTTTAAAATCGGATCATTGAAATTCATTACATTTTCCCACCTAATTCCGCTAATTTTCCCAGTTTAATTTATTTAAATTTTCTGTTTTCAGAGGAATAGGTTTTTTAATTTGGAATCAAGTAAAAGAAATTTAAAATCAAGTAAGTAAAGAACAGATATAATTTAGTATAAGTGTGGATCTTAATTATTATTTATTAATTAATCATGGTATTTATAAGACTAATTATGGTTATTTATACCAATATCAACCTTTTCTCTTGGCAGCGATGATGGGCACCCTGTCTGAGGCATCTTCTGCCCGATCTACAATATTCCCTAAGCGGATAACCATTGCTTTAAGTTCTATTAATCTTAAAATGCCAAATTCCTCATCACGATAAGATTGGTAAAGTTTTTTAATTATACGCCTCTCAATTATGTCCACTTTAATTTCCTGTTCTTCAACTTCATGGGCTTTCTTGAGGGCTTCTCCAAGATCCACATCCAAGAGTTCAATACAATCTTTTAAAACAGCAATGGAATCGATAACCTCTTCCACCAGTTCATCAAAATCATTTTTATAATGAGGCGGGAATGTGATTCTACTGAGGCTTATTCCGTAAGCGGCTTCCTGTGTCATATCTGCCACGTTATCCACCAGTTCTGCCAGGATTATTCGGTCTTCCCGATCAAAGGGAAGGAAAGCTCCTTTAAAGAATTCAATCTCCATGATCCTGCGAACTTCATCGGCTTTGGTTTCCAGGATTGACATTTCAATCACTTTAGCATCCAGTATGTCAAACTCGCCCCTGTAAAATGGGGGCATTAATTCTCTGAGTTTCTGAACGCACTGGTAGACCAGTTCCACATGCTGACGGGAATGTCCCTCCACCATGGATTCCTTACCGAAGAACTTCCTCATTTTAGCACCTTCATTTTTTTTGGTGAATCAATTGGAATTATTTTATTATTATTCATCCTTTATGAGGTTGTGTAAAAGACGTACTGCATCTAAAAGTCCGTGGGCATAGGTTATGCAGCCGAAAGAGGTGAGATGATCATTCTGTTCCAAGTAGTATCTGGTGTCATCCCTATAATTTTTGGCCATTTCCACAATTTTTTCCTCTTCACCATTGATTTTTATAGATTCTATTTCTTTTATATTTTTTGCAAAAAGGTCCAAATCTTTTTTGATTCTGTCTATTGCATCCATATTATCACTAATGCACTTAATTAGAGTTAAAAATTTGTTAAATCTGTTTATAATGAAGTTAAGAGTTTAATATTTTTTAAAGATCTTTAAGTTCCTTCCAGGAGTGATAAATACGTTGTATTACAGTTATATATCCCAAAATAACTACCAGTAAAATGGCCAATGACATGACCAATTGGGGGTTGGTGAAGTATCCAATAAATGCACCACCTAGAATAATGAAGAGGCGTTCTGCTCGTTCTGCTATTCCCACATCACATTTAATTCCTTCCACCTCTGCCCGGGCCCGGACATAACTGACACTCAATGAGGCGAGTAATGCAAGAATACCCCAGAACCAGTTCACGAATCCACCATAGATGATTCCGATGATTATGAATGCATCTGCGAAGCGGTCCGAGGTGGAGTCAAGGAAACCGCCGAATTTGCTCTTGGTGTTATTGTTTCGAGCCACAGCCCCGTCAATCACGTCAAAAAAGCCGCTTAAGAGGATGAGGAGTCCACCTAAAAGTAAGTTTTGCTGGGAAAATGCATAGGCAGCGCAAAGACTAACCAGCAGTCCAATGATTGTGAGCACGTTGGGGTGTAACCCAATTCTCCTGGCTAGGGGGTCTATGAATCTTTGAAATTGAGGCCGAACTTGGTTAAGCATACTTCAAGTATGTGGTTTATAAGAATATATACTTTGGAGTTTAAGGTAAGAAAAGATGAAAATCATTAGAGTTGATCCAGATAACCCTGAAAAAGAGAAAATGGGAATGGTCAGGGATAGTTTGCATTGTGGTAAAACTGTGGTTTACCCCACTGACACGGTGTATGGCTTAGGGGCTAACGTATTCAATGAAGATGCACTTTTAAAAGTTTACCTTATGAAGGGAAGACCTTTGACTAAACCTGTGTCAGTATGTGTTTCACAGGTAAAGGACATTCAACAAATAGCCCATTTGAATCCAGAAATAGATGACATAATCAAGAAAATCCTTCCTGGACCATATACACTCATTTTAAATAAGAAAGAGGTAGTTCCATTGTTGATTACGGGGGGAATGGATAAAATAGGAGTTAGAATTCCAGATAACTCTATTTGCAGAGAACTTTCAAAGGAATTCCCCATAACCACAACCAGTGCCAACATATCTGGCCATCCCTCCCCTGTATCTGCCCAGGAGGCACGTAAAGATCTGGATGATCATCCAGATATCCTAATTGATTCTGGACCATGTAGTGGTGGAATTTCCTCCACAGTAGTAGATCTGACGGTCAGCCCCCCATGCATCCTGAGGGAAGGGGCTGGAATGGAAAAACTACTCCAGTTTATGGAATAGAAATTAGTTACACTATTTTACAGAAGTATTGATATGAGCTATATTGAACTAAATTGTGAATAGTTTAAATTGGAGAAATTAGTGACACGGGGTTTATAGTGTAATTAAGTTGTGAATAGTTTAAATTGGAGAAATTAGTGATACGAGTTTAAAGTGGAAAAAGCAGTGATATGGATTTTAAATTGAAATAACTATCACACTTAATATTAATCTGTAAATATGATTCTACTGTATAATGGATCTAATTATATGGATTGGGCTCCAATAATAATCAGGAAGGTATTTCTCATTAAGGAATGTATTTCCAATATAATATGAAATGATTCAATTTAAATAAAGTAACAGGCGTTTTAATGTCAGAAATTCTATCCAACATGAAAGAAAAGGGTAAAATACCCACATCATCTCCTATTGACTCCCTCATTGGGGGTGGGGTTGAAAAAGGATGTATCACACAATTTTACGGTCCTCCAGGATCTGGTAAGACCAACATAACCCTCAACCTCCTGGTGCAAAATGCTAAAAATGGTAACAGTGGAATTTTTGTGGATACTGAGGGTGGTCTGTCCATTGAAAGAGTTAAACAATTAGCTGGTTCTGATTTCAAGGAACTTGCATCTAATATAATTGTTTTTGAGCCTTCAACCTTCTCAGAACAGGATTTAACACTCCGTAGGATAGAGAAGATGGTGGAGTCTGGTGATGAGGTGGATCTGGTTATTCTGGATTCTGCAGTGGCCCTTTACCGGGTTCGTGATGGTGATTCATCCCAGATCAATCTGGAACTAGGGAGGCAGATGGGTCTTTTAACCAGGCTGGCCCGTAAGCACGATATTGCTGTGGTGATCACCAACCAAGTATACGCCAGTTTTGAGGGTGAGGGGATGGTAGAACCAGTGGGGGGTACTATTTTAAAGTACAGAAGCAAGATCATGGTGGAACTGGAGAGAGGAGATGTTAGTGGGGAAAGATATGCCATCCTGAAAAGGCATCGTAGCCGACCGGAAGGGCTGCGCACCCGGTTCCGTATCGTGGATAGTGGTCTCAGATAAGGTATAGATAGTTTTAAATTAAGTGATGATAAATGATGATATAAGATAAATGATGATATCTTAATAGATGAAATATAACATACCTTAACAGATATCATTGAAAAATATGCATTTATATTCACATAGAATTTAGAATATTCACCATAACTGAAGCTTCCCTAGAAATTGTTAAATCATAGAAGTTTTCCTATTTTATGGTCCCATAAGTTTTTGACGGTGTCATTTTTATGGTAATTCTAAATATCTAATTTTAATTTAAAAAAATTGAAGATGGATTGTGTAGTGAGAGATATGATTTCACCCAAAAAGTACGCTAAAGCCGCAAAAGTACTGCCAAAAGGATTTAAATCAGCTAATGAATTTTTTAACTATGTTTACAATGATCCAGATATGATCTGGATGGGTCAAAACACCAATCATCTCCATGACCAGGACGGAATCAGCGAGGCCATGGTAGCCAGTATACAGGGCAATGATTACTGCAAGTACCCCCCACCAGAAGGCTTTCCACGTCTCAAGGAACTGGTAATGAATGACCTGGGACTGGGCAGTGAATATGACATTCTGATAACTGCTGGGGCAACAGAATCACTTTATATGTGTGCCAATGACATTCTGGAACCGGAAAACAACACCATAACATGTGACCCTGGATATCTTATCATTGATAACTTTGCAAGCCGTTTTGGGGACCATGTTAAATCCGTACCCATTTACAGTCCGGAATGCGGTTACAAGTTAACTCCTGAGTTGGTAAGAGAGAACTTGGATAAGAATACCAAACTGGTATCCCTGGTTGATCCACTTAATCCATTGGGATCATCTTATACTAAACAGGAACGCAAAGAGTTCAAGGATATTGCCGAGGATCATGATATTTACCTCTTACATGACATCACCTACCGTGATTTTGCCCATGATCATCAGCTCATGGCCAAGGTTTGTCCAGAACATACAGTAACGGTGTACAGTTTTTCCAAGATATATGGAATGGCCGGTCTAAGAATCGGTGCTGTAATTGGAGTACCAGAGATAATCAACTCCATACGTACCATTGTTGTAAATGACCTTGGAACCAACCTGGTAGCTCAAAACGGGGCAATGGCTGCTATAGAATCCAAACCAAAATGGATCGACCGGGTTAAAGGAACCACACGCCAGAACCAGGACATAATCAAACAGGCAGTGGACCAGGTTGACGGAGCATTCATCGCAGTCTACCCATCAGATGGAAATATGATGGCTATTGACATGGTTGACACTGGAGTTACACCCCGAGAAATGGCAGACTACCTTATAGAACGTAAAATATTTGCCAGGGAAGGATCTTACACCAGCAAGAAATTCGGGCACCGATACCTGAGAGTGAGCTTCTCCATACCCACAAACCAGGTGGAGTACTTTGCCAAGTGCTTCCTGGAAGGTATGGATGTTTTGAAGGGTTCTAAAAAGGTGTGAATTTTTTAAATTGATTCAATTTTTTTATCCTTAACTCTTTTTTATTTATCTTTTTAATTTAATTTCCAGATATCATCACAAATTTTTAAAATGGTTAAAATCATTAAAGTTAAAATCATAAATCATTGCAAACACATATGAAATTAAATTTACTTATGTGATTGGGGTGTCAAAAGGTTGAAAAAAAGTATCCTTACTATTATTGTGATTGTGGTTATTTGTGCCATTGCTGCAGCTTCATTGGTTGCCATGCAACCCTCTCCTGCCAGAAACACCACTAACATTAGTAATAACACCAATAATTTCAGTATTGCACTCAATAATTCTACTGCAAGTAACACTACAGTTTCCCCGGACAATAACCAGAATGGAAATAACCCTCCACCTCCCTCCAGTGTATCTGCAGATGAAGCAAAGGATTTGGCCAAAAAATACGTAGGACCTGATGTTATTCTGGGAAAACCAGTAATGACCACCTATAAAGGGGTTCATGCCTGGCAGGTTCCAGTGTACACCATGAATCATAAATTCATAAATAATATTTACATAGATGAGCGAACTGGTCAAAAAGTAAATTAAACCTTTTTAAACTTCATCCCTTTTTTTAAAACTAATTCCTTTTTTTTAAACTTTATTCCATATTTTTAAACTTTATTCCTCATTTTAAAATTTTATCCATATTTTTAAACTTTATATGTCTTTTTAAACTTTACAATGATTATTTTTTTTAAAATTAGGGATTTATTTTAAGTTTAAATAAATTTAAAGAAATTTTTCTGATAAAAAGTTTATTTATTTCTGATAAAAAAGTTATTTACGGATAAATAATGGTATAGGACAAATAGTGGTATAATTACTGGTAAATAAATACGGTTTAAATAAAAAAAATTAGGGGTGAAAAAGGTAGTAATGGAATGTTTAACTTTTAAGGTAGTAATATTCTCCTTTTTCTTTTTGTTCCCTGTCCAGATAACTGTCCTTTTTGTTCACCCGTGGGCGTTTGGTTTCTTTATCCCTACGGAATGTGATTCCCACCTCAGATAGGAATCGGTTCATGGCAGAACGTAAGTCCATGGGACTGGTGGAATGACCTTCCACCCCGGGTTCACCAGTGAAGACCATGGCCCGGCTGGATATGTAATCAATGAACACGATATCGTGGTCTACGATTATGGCTGCGGCGTTACGGCTTTCGGTAACACGTCTGATTGCCCTGGCTGCCCTTAATCTTTGTTCAACATCCAGAAATGCAGTGGGCTCGTCAAAGAGGTATATGTCTGCATCCTGGGATAATGATATGGCCACTGATAAACGCTGCAGTTCACCACCACTCAACTCATCCATCTTCTTCTCCAGAAGTTCTTCCAGGAGGAAAGGCTTCATGATCTCAGTTTTGAAGATGTTGGTACCGTAGTTAGGTGCAGTGGTATACAGGAACTCCTGCACTGTTCCACTGTAATCGGATACCAGGTACTGGGGTTTGTAGCTGATTTTAACCTTTTTCTGGATTTTACCGTTATCTGGTTTTTCCACCCCCGCCAGCATCTTGGCAAAGGTGGTTTTACCAATACCATTTGGTCCGAAGGCAGTGATGATCTCATCGTGCTGCACCTGACCTTCATCCACTCCTAACTTGAACGCGTCGTAGGACTTCTCCAGGGCACTGTATTCAGCCAGAACATCAGCATCTACTGCAGCAGATGGAGGCCTTACCTGAAATTCAATGGCCTGCTTCCGGAATCGAACATTTTCTTCCCGTAAGTATCCACCAATGTATGTATTTATGCCCACTCTCACTCCACGCATCTGGGAAACCACACCGTAACCACCGGGTTGCCCGTATAAGATGTGAACGTAGTCTGATATTGCATCCAGGGCTGCTAGGTCGTGTTCAATGACCAGGATTGATTTTCCCTCATCAGCAAGTTCACGGATAACCTGAACTGCATTTAAACGCTGCCGCACATCCAGCCAACTGGTTGGTTCGTCAAAATAATAGAAGTCAGCATCTCTGAGCACTGCTGCTGCAATGGCCACTCTCTGCAGCTCTCCCCCACTCAGGTTTGCTATTTCACGACCCATGATAGAGTCCAGTTCCAGGGCATGGGTTACCGAGTCCAGCTTGTTTCGCTGGTCCACGCTGTTTAACAATCCCTCCACCTTTCCTTTCACGAATTTAGGCAAAAGATCCACCATCTGTGGTTTGTGCACTGCCTTTAAATTACCTTCAGAAATGTTCTGGAAGTAATTTTGCAGCTGATTACCTTTGAAGTAGCTGATTATATCATCCCAGGATATTTCATCTTCATAATTTCCTAAATTGGGTTTCAATTCCCCGGAAAGAATACGGATGATGGTTGATTTACCAATACCATTGGGTCCCAGAAGTCCCACTACAGAACCTTCCCTTATGGTGGGTAAACCAAACAATTCAAACTGGTTCTGACCATAACGATGTATGGGGTCTTCCAGTGCCTCGGGGAGGTTAATAATACTTATTGCGTGGAATGGGCAGCGGTTGGTGCATATCCCGCACCCTGAACATAGTTCCTCTGACATTATTGGTTTTTTAGTTTTTGGGTCGATGGTAATGGTGTCTTCTTCCATGCGCACCCCAGGACAATATTCAATACACATATAATTGCATTTTTTTGGCTGGCAGCGGTCATGGTCCAATATGGATATTCTAGTCAAAATTATCAAAACCTTAAATAGCTTTTAATGGAAATCTAAAAATGTTTAAGACGTATTTTTAAAATATTCAGATAAATTAAATTGAATTAATTATATTCTATTAGTTTTGCATCATATTTTAATTAATGGATTTTATGATAAATATTTTTTTAAAATATCAATCCCTAAAATTCCTGTTTTAAATTTAAAATCTTTATTCTATTTCAATCTCTAAAAAAAATCAATCTCTAAAATAAGGAGCTGGAAAATAATTTGGATAATAAAAGAAAATTTTAGTAAAAAAGGAGAATATAAGAAGAAATTTGGTTCTAAATTTTTAAATGGACTTACTTCCTATGCTTTCCCTTCTTCTATCTTCCCATCAAGTACAGTGACTATTCTATCTGCCTGTTCGCCAACATCCTGTTCATGGGTAACCATCACCAGGGTCACATTCTCTTTCTGGTGAATATCCTTTAACAGATCCAGGATCATCTGGGTGGTTCTGGAATCCAGGGCTCCAGTGGGTTCATCAGCTAGTATTATGGTGGGATGATTAACCAGTGCCCTGGCAATTGCCACTCTCTGCCTTTCTCCACCAGATAGCTTGGTGGGCTTTTGTTTGACTTTCTCAGACAGGTCACTGAAATTCATTAGTTCTAATAGTTCCATAGCCCTACTTTCCATGTCTTTGGTGGAAATTTTCTTCCGGAGCATGGGTATTTCCACGTTTTCCAGTACACTAAGGTTGGGTATCAGGTTATGTAACTGGAAAACAAAACCTATTTTTTCGGATCTGAACTGGTCCAGATTCTTGGTTTTCATAAGGTCAATGCCCGCAACACTGATACTGCCTTCGTCTGCTGTATCAAATGCTCCGATCATGTTGAGTAATGTTGATTTACCCGAACCAGAGGGACCCATTATGGATATGAATTCTCCTTCCCGGATTTCAAGGTTAACACCATCCAGGGCTTTGGTTTTCCCTTTATCATAACTTTTTTTTAGTCCTTGAATTTCGATTATGTTACCTTTGTTATTCATAGCGCAACGCCTCCGTTGGGGGTAATCTTGACGCTCTGTAGGCAGGATACACCCCACCCAGTATGCCTACAATTAGGGCTATGGCAAAGGCTCTTAAAACTATATTCCAGGTAAAAACTGGTTTGAGGAAAGACCCGCTTGTTGAGAAGAAAGCTAATAATCCTTCTGAACCTACCACACCAAGTATGATACCCACTACTGCAGCTACCAGGGTTAATATGATGGATTCTCCCAGTATCATTATTAAGATATCCTTACCACTCCATCCCACTGCCTTTAGAACACCAATTTCACGTGTTCTCTCATATACTGACATTATCATTACGTTTATAATGCCTATTCCACCAATAATGATTGCCAAAACTGATATGGCTGCTGAAGCGGTTTTAATACTTCCAGTGGTTTTACTCATTAGTTCATTGGTTTGTGATTGGGTGGTTGTGGATAACTGATTAGGGTAAGCATTGGTTATTGCAGTAGCTACACTGGAGACATTGGTATTTTCATTAACTTTAACATCAACTAGGGTAATTTTACCATTTGTATTGGTTAAGCCTTGTAAAGTGGACAAGGATGTGAATGCAATGCTATCGGTGACCATGTTACCAGAGGAGTAAATACCTACAACGGTAAATTCTTTACCGAAAAGGCTCATGGTACTTCCAACGCTCTTGTTAAGGACTGGTGCAATTTCTTTTCCCAGTATTACTTGATTTGACCCTTCAGTGTACATTGTACCATTGGTGATGCTTACGCCTTCCAGGTTGGTCTGGTTACTGTTCATACCACTTACCAGAAGACCACTTACAGTTCCTGCAGCAGGTGTGATACCTCTGATTTCTCCTGCAGTTGCGTTAACTCCACTGATACTTTGAAGATCATTAACATAACTTTCACTAAGTGTTCCACCTGTTGCAGAAAGGGCATTTGAACCTTCTGCAGTTACCATAATTTCAGCGGCCCCTGAATTTTGGGTACTTTGGCTGGAAGCTGTAAGGCCATCGGTGATCATACCCAAAGCCACTATGGTTGCTATTCCAATTGAAATTCCTAAAATTGCAAGGGCTGCCCTGGTTCTATTCCTAAATGGGTTTTTTACTATCAATGAGAAATAAGACAATTAAATCCCCCTATCATTGTTATATTTATTTAGTAATCACTAATTTAATTTTAACAGATGCCGCATTTATATTTTTATATTTTTTTCATAAAAACCGTAACATGATTAAATATTCACAGGGTTGGGATTTTATAACCGATTGGGATTTTTTTTAATCCTTAAATCTAAAAATATTGGGTTTTTAAATTAAAATGAAAGTAAACATAGTAGTTGTTGTGAATCAATTAAATCAATTAAAATTAATATTAGATAAAATTTTTTTATTACTACTAAAATATTGGTAAAATTACGGGATATAATTCAGATAAAAACTAATGGGGTGGATGTAATTCAATAAAAAAAACTTACCTAAAACGTTTATAAGAACTTAAAAAGAATACAAAAGAAAAAAGAAATAGATTAGGCTGCTTTAACAGCCATCTCTATATCTGATGCTTTAACGGTTTTTCGTCCTGCGTGTTTAGCTAATTTAACAGCTTCTACAGCAATCCCTTCACCCATCTCTTCCAATACTTTGGCTAATGCGTCTCTTGCATCATCACTTACTCTTGGGGCACCAGCATTTTTAATGATCCTTCCTACTGGAGCAATTGGCAATTCAGCCATGTTAATCACCTCAATCATCTTTAGAGTCTCCATAATATTTAAATTTGTCGATCTTGTGCTTAGAAAAAACCCTTACCACCAAAGGTGTTCAACTTGAAAACTATAATTAACAATGGGTAAGTTCAACATTCAGTTACCATTGTATATAGTCATGAGTTCCCTATACTAAAAATTAGCATCCAACTGGGTGTTGTGCAACCACTTCATTTATAAGTACTTTGCTGTTCATAGTAGTAAATGGAATATGGATGAATACAGAAAAAAATAACCTGTAAAAAGTAATAAACAGTAATATGGATGATCAAAATGAAAGTAAACATTATAAACCCTGCATTTAATGATGGGGAACCAATCCCTCCCAGGTACAGTTGTGAAGATGTAGATATCTCCCCTCCTATCAATTGGGATCAGCCAGATTTATCAGTACCTGCAGATGGTAGTATTGCTATTATTTGTGATGATCCTGATGCACCAGGAGGTACCTGGGTGCACTGGGTTATTTTCAATATACCTCCAGAAACCCGCACTCTCCCTGAAATGATAATGCCAAGGGAAGAACAGGAAAACGGCACACTTCAGGGTGTTAATAGTTGGGGTACTATTGGCTACCGTGGTCCCTGCCCACCCAGCGGAACGCACCGTTACTACTTTAAAATCTACGTGCTTGATACAAAACTGGATCTACCTTCTGGAATCACCAAGAACGAACTCTTAAATGCCATGAAAGGGCACGTACTTGATGAAGGGCAGGTTATGGGTACTTACACCCGTAAATAGTAGTGGTGTGAATAGAGTTTGGGTGTTTGCACTCGTTAGATAATGGTGGGTGTGAATGGGTTTTGGGGTATTTAACTGTAAATAGCAGGGGATATGAATAAATCCGTATTGGGAGAAATCACATTGAATCTGGAAAAAAAGGATTTAATATCTTTAATTTCTAAAATTAGAAGAGATATAGGTCACAAGGATGTTGAAGTGGATATATCCAACATCATTTTTAATGAAGAGTCTGGAACACTTCTAATTATAACCCCGGATCGTCCTGAAAAATCAGTGGTAATTGGTAAAGGGGGATGGGTAGTAGGACGACTCCGTGAAGAATTGGGAGTTAATTCCATCCATGTGGAGGCTTACTCAGATTTCATAGTGCCCCAATACAGAATGGAACTTGCCCTGAACCGGCTGGAAGAAATAACGGCAAAATATCCTTATCCTTACAACAAACCCCTTTTGAATTTGATTAATCTTTTAAAGGCACGTATTGAAAATCCCTATGATATTGAATCACTTTTAACGAATTATTCACTTTTCAATGATCAGGAAAATTTTCAGGGAGATTTTCAGGAAAATTATCAAAAGGAGCAAACAAATGATTCCCTCCTTGAATTAAATAATGATTTGATAGGTAACACAGAAAATAGCAGTACTCAACCTGAATTTAGAACAGTGGTGGCATTATCTGGGGGTGTTGATAGTAGTTCCTCCCTAATCATTGCCAAAATGTTAGGATTTAATCCCCTGGCAGTCACTGTAAATCCCGGTGATATAATACTTCCCCGTTACTTCCGTGACAGTGTGGAGAGTCTTACCCAGAAGTTGGGAGTTGAGCACCGGTATCTGGAGGTGGATATGAGTGAGGTTGTTAAGGGATCACTTGAAGGGCAGTTCCATCCCTGTGGAAGGTGTTCAAAAGTAATAGAAGAGGCTATTTCTGATTTTACCCTGGATAATCATATTCCTTTTTTAATCTATGGAGATCTTCTCTCTACAGGGGCGCAGTCCCTCCAGATGGAAATGAACCGTTCTGGAGATAATAGTGATGGTTCTGGGATATGGAACAATCTGGGTAAGGGAAACTTTTTAAGAATCAACCTTCCAGCACTTTTATCGCTTAAAAAAGGTGACGTTAAAAAAATAGCTGGTAGATGGGGTGTTAAAAAACGAGGAGGCTATGGATGTCCATTAATAATGGAAGTTCACAAAAAACATCCACATATGCGTCGTTTTTCCATCCAGAGAGTTCTAAGGGAAACTAGGGCCGGAATACTGGAGCCTGGAGAAGCCCTGAATCAGATAAAGGGCTAATCATTTTATTGACTTTATTTAATTAGTTCCAGTATACCGTATATGATCAGGAATAATCCTGCCAGGTATCCCACCAGCTGGGGGTAAATAAGCATCAAAACCCCTAATATAATTGCAATTATGGCGATTATTTCACGAGTAGTGTCTTCTTTCATACCTTATTTTTTGTAGGAGAATGTATATAAATATTGTGAAAAGAGTTTAATTATAATATATGGAGGTTAATCATGAAAAGATCGGTAAAATTCTGCCCAAATTGCGGATCACCCAATATAAAATGGCTTAATCCTCAGATGTGGTCTACTTGGAAATGTTGGGATTGTGGGTATCAGGGAGCAGTGGTTATAGAAGATGAAAAACTAGCAGAAGAGATCCAGAAGAAATTTTTAGAAAAAATTGAAAATGAAGAGGCAGATCTCAAGAAGGATAAGAAAGATTCCAATTTGGAGGAGTGATCAATTGGTCAAAGCAAATGTCTGTCCCCAGTGTGGGTCCCGAAAGTATAAACTGCACATCCCTGAAACTTCCCTGTGGAAATGTGAAAAATGTGGATATCAAAGTACTATAGTTATTGAAGATGGAAATCTTGAAAAAAAGGTTAAAGAAGCAAAAAAGATGGATAAACTCCAGAAAAAACTTTTAAGAGGACGATAAATTCTAATTAATTAAAAATTTTAATTTAATAAATTCGTATGGGTAAATACTTTTTTGTGAAAAATCTTTTTTTTAATGGGGGGATGTCTTTTTATTTGTAGTGGGATTTATTCTCATGAACAAACTCCCTCAAGTTACCAATGACTTCCTGTACCATGGATGGTGCAGGGCCACCGATCACTTTTCGACTGTGAACGATCTCCTGTGGATCTAATGCTTTCTTCACAACCATATTATCTATCCCCAGTGTTTCACCGGTCAATTCCTTGGAGATATCATCCAGGAAATGGGTGTCAATTTCCTCTGCCTTCATACCTTTATCCAGGGCAACAGTCACTGCCCTTCCCACTATCTGGTGGGCGGTTCTAAATGGTAATCCTGCATCCCTTACCATAAGGTCTGCCAGTTCAGTGGCTGCTGAGAAATTGGCCCGTGCCAGTTCCTCACCCCTGTCGCCTTTAAACTCTGCTGATGCGAGCATGCCCATGGTAATCCTCAGGGCGGAGCTTAAAGTATCGGATGCCTTCCATAGGTGTGGTGTGACTTCCTGCAGGTCCCGGTTGTAGCTTTGAGGTAATGATTTGATTATTGTGAGAATGGTAACCAGTTCACCATTGAGGAGGGCTGTTTTTCCACGAACTATTTCCGCTACATCTGGATTCTTTTTCTGGGGCATTATGGATGATGTTGATGAGAATTCATCAGTAAGCTCCACCATCCGAAACTCGTAGGTGCTCCAGATAATGAGCTCCTCACAGATCTTGGATAAGGTGGTTCCCAGCATGGTCAGTGCAAAAACAGTTTCTGCTATAAAGTCCCGACTGCTCACCCCATCTATGGAGTTCTCCATAGGGCCTGCGAATCCTAAAAGTTCCGCAGTACGTTCCCGGTTAATGGGGAAACTGGTTGTGGTAAGTGCTGCTGAACCCAATGGGCATAGATCCATCCGCTGGTAAGCATCGTGGAGTCTTCCGTAATCCCGTTTAAGAGCCTGGGCATATGAAAGTAGATGATGGGCAAAGGTAGTGGGCTGGGCATGCTGCAGGTGAGTGTAACCCACCATCAGGGTTTCCAGATTTTCCTCAGCCATCTCTAAGATAATTTCAATAAAAGTGAGTAATTCGTTTTGTATGTTTTGAATCTGGTCTTTTAACGCAATTTTAAGGTCAGTTGCCACCTGGTCGTTACGCGACTTAGCAGTGTGCATGAAACCGGCATCCGGACCCATTACACTGGTGACGTAGTTTTCCACTGCCATGTGAATGTCTTCCACTGCAGTGTCCAGATCCAGAGCTTCAATCCCTTCTTTTTCCAGTTCATCCAGTGCACCGAGGATCTGCTTCCCTATGTCTGTGGGTATAATTTCCTGTTCCATGAGCATGGTGGTGTGAGCCCGGTTGCAGAGAATATCTGCCTGGAATATGCGGCGGTCGAATTCAAGGGAAGATGTGAAATCAGCTACTTCCTGACTCATCTGCCCCTTAAGTCGTCCCGAACGAAGATTCAAATTAATACACCTGTACTTAGTAAATTCTAATTTTTATAATTCTTCCACTTGGGAGAATTATTATTTTTTACCTTCTTTATTTTTCCACTGGGTGTAACCGCATTTTCCACAGGCGTAACGGTCTCCGTGATCTGCCATGAAAACTCCATGGGAGCAGCGCACGCACTCAGGGTTTTTGCGGATGATTTTATTATCTTTTACTTCGTATAGTTCAAATTTCTTCATGATCCATCCTCCTGACTTAATTCATATAAAAAATATTCAGTTAAGTTGATTTTATTCTTCTTCAGCTTCTTCTTCTTTTGCAGCTTCGGTGTTCTTATCCAGAACGTGCTGTTTTTCGATTTGAGCCAGCTTTTCCTCAGAGTCGTAGAGCTTAGCGTAACCGTCGGCACGACCTTCACCGAAGCTTGGTTTCACTTTATCTACCACTAACAGATTTTTGTCCACATTTAGCTGTGCAACGAGTCTGTTTTTTACGTCCAGTACCTTTGGAGTGGATTCTCCCTGGTAAATGCAGTCAAAGTGTATTTCTGTTCGGTTTAAAAGGGGATTTTCAACCTGTTGTTTTATATCTATTTCCATAATTATCTCTCCTCTAATTTACTTTTTAATTTTTTAACTTTATCTATAACTTTATCAACTTCACAAACCACCAGACCCTCACCTGGCTGCCCGTAAAGGACCAGGGACCCGGATGGTGCCATCAGGATGCAGGGAATAGCAGCTAAATCTTCTTCACCCTCAACCAGTATCAAAACCCGAAAACCAGTTTTCAATAGTTGGAAAGCCTCTTTGATGGTTTCCTGTAATTCGTCGGTTATAACACCAGGAGGGTTTTTAACATTTAAAGTAACGTTGTCATAGACCACGTCATAGGCAGCGGGTTTTCTTTCCACCACATTATCTATAATTCCAAGATGGGGAATTAACCCTGCTTTTTGTAGATTCTGGGTGGTTATATCACCCACTGAGATCAACAGGTCATCAGGGTATCTGGAGTTTATAAAATCCTTCGCATCATCCAGGGAATTATAAAGCACTCCTATGGGCTTTTTAAATTCGGATCGTAGTTTTGAGTTAAGTATTAACACTATCTAACCCTCAGGGCGTATTCTCCAGGTAGGGTGATCTGCAGTTCCTGGGCAATGGGTGATTCATCAGGATCTACGATGATCAAAAATCCACTCCAGTTCTTGGAGGTGGCCAGATTACAGACAGCACATCGGTCCTCTTCAAGGAGGCGATGACAACGGGTACATGCTTTGGTAACCATTTACTTCTTCTCCTTTTTAGATTTACCTTTTTTAGTCCTTTTTTCTTTTTCAGCTTCGATCCATTCCACTCGTCCCAGGTTGGGTTGTCTCATGGTGAGGCCGATCTTGGTTTCCTTGGAAGATTTACCCTTCAGACTGAGGGCCACGATTCTAGCACGTACCTTGTTACCTTCTTCAAGGGTTTTTTTCGATTCTTTACCTATTAAGGCCCCTCTTTTCCCATCGTAGTTTATGTAGTCATCGGTAACTTGAGATACGTGCACCAGGCCGTCCATTGGGCCTATGCGTATGAAAGCACCAAATTCAGTTACTTCAATAACTTCTCCTTCCACGATTTCGTGTAATTCAGGTTTGAAGAACAGTGCATTAAATACTACCTCATGGTAGGCAGCTCCGTCACCCATTATGACTTTGCCCACACCAATTTCTTCTATATCTTTGACAGTGACCATTAATCCCATTTTCTTGTCGATCTTGCCCACGTAACTTTCGTTTATAATCTCGATGGCCACTTCATTGAGTGGTTCTTCAAAGCGACTGGGTGGGATTCTCACTGTGTCCTCTATTTTGGATATTAAATACAAACAAATCCCTCAGTTTATAATTTTTCATTTATTATTTTAAGTAACTGCAAATTAATCAAACCCTATAATAAGGTTTCTTAAGACTTTTTCCTGTTGTTTAAGGCAAGACTCAAGATGGGTGGATTTTAATTAAATGATTTTTATGTTAAATGAATCATTGCATTTAACTACATTTCCTGGTACAATTTCATGGAGTGTTCCACAGCTTCTTTAGCTTTTTGGGCGTTTTCCCATCCTAAGATTTCGGTTTCTTTCCCTTCCAGTGTTTTGTATTCTGCGAAGAAGTGAGCAACCTCATTCAGGAAGGACTGGGGCACATCACCTATGTCGTTAACATCTTTGTAACGGGGGTCGTTCACTGGCACTGCCAGGATTTTGTCATCCTTGTCCCCACCATCGATCATACGCATCATTCCAATGGGCCTTGATTCAATTACGCATCCTGGGAATGTGGCCTGGTCCATGATCACCATAATATCCATGGGGTCCCCGTCATCGTAAAGGGTCTGGGGTATGATTCCATACTCTGCAGGGTAATGGAATGGGGAGTAAAGTACCCTGTCCAATGCGAATGCTTCCATGTCTTTATCATATTCATATTTGTTCCGTGATCCCTTTGGTATTTCAATAACTGCATATACCACTTCAGGAATTGATGGCCCACTTTTTATATCCTTCCAGAGATTCATGTTAAATTTCCTCCAAAAAATCAACCTGCACTGATAATGCGGGTAGAATTTAATTTAGATATTCATTTTACATTTCTTTTGAATGATGATTAAATAAATATAATTTTTAATCCAATTTTAAATTTTATTTTGAACTTTAATCTTATTTTAAAGTTTAATTCAATCTTAAAGTATTAACCTAATCTTAAAGATGAATTTTTACTTTAGATGTTTTTATAATTTCAAATGATTTATTTTAAATATTAAGATGCCCATCCACGGCCAGGTATCGTCTCTGACGCAGATAAACCACACTGATCCCCCTTTCCCTTGCCCTGTTTCTCAGTTCTCGATCATTGGTGCACAGCACACGAGATATACGAAGTAAAGCATCGTCCACCATTTCTCCCTTTAAAAGTTCCACTTCTTTAAGTTTAAATGGGGGGGACTTTGCTATTTTAAGAGCAATTGAGGCTGCTATTTTGTTTTTGCCTTTGCTTCGTTTTTTTATTTTTTCCAGTTCAAACATCACTGGTGAAGGGATGAGTAGCTGGTAAGATGGTAAGGTGCGTTCCAGTTCTTCTGTTAAATCCAGTGGGAACTGGGCCGCCATCATAAAAAATTTGCGTCTAGGACAGCCTCTTTAACGTATGATTCCATAACCAATCAACCTCCACCTTGCACCTACTCTTCGGGAGAGAGCTACTCTCTGGCCGGATTCAGCGCAGACTGGTAGTTTGAGTTTTACTTCCACCTCATTTTTACGGGCACTGGTTACCACTCCAATGGTGGTGGTGGTTCCAATGTTGATCATCAATGGTTCCGATGATCGGATGGGGTCCACTTTCTTCTCTTCCTTGGTACCTACTACCCTATCTAGGAGATGGGTTTTCATGGTGAACTGGTGCATGATGTCAGGTAAAGTTCCGGGTTTTCCTGCTACAGAACCTGAAAGTGAATCTGCTTTGGTGAGTGCAGGATCCAGATTGGTGGCAACTCCTATGAGTCCACCGGGACCCACTTGGTCTACTGTTTCTCCTCCACCGTTCAGTCCAGTAATCTCGGAATGAAGGCTCATCCACTCTACTTTACCCTTATTTTTAACCTGTATTCCAGGTTTTATCTCGATTTCTTCCCCAACATTTAATTTTCCCTGTATGAGTGATCCACCGATTACTCCGCCCTGAATTTTATCAGGACTGCAACCTGGTCGGTTAATATCAAATGACCTGGCCACATACATGCGGGGTGCTTTTCTAAGGGAACGTCTAGGTGTTCTTATGATATGTTGGATGTTTTCGATGAGAATATCAATGTTTGCACCTTGCTGGGCAGATACTGGTATAATTGGAGCATCTTCAGCACAAGTGCCCTTTACAAACTCTTTGATTTCATGGAAACTTTCCACAGCTCGTTCTTTGGACACGATATCGATCTTGTTCTGAACCACGATAACTTCCTTCACACCTATAACATCCAGTGCCATGAGGTGTTCTTTGGTTTGTGGTTGAGGACAGGGTTCGTTGGCTGCAATCACCAGCACTGCACCATCCATAATGGCTGCTCCGGAGAGCATGGTGGCCATTAATGTTTCGTGCCCTGGTGAATCCACAAAGGAAACTTTACGGAGGGTCTGGGTTTCACTGCCGCAGTGTTCACATACCAGGGCAGTGGTGTAGCACTGGGGTTCAGGACATTCCATACATCTCATGAAGGTTATGTCTGCATAACCTAAACGGATGGATATACCTCTTTTGGTTTCCTCACTATGGGTGTCGGTCCATATACCAGACAAGGCCTTGGTGAGGGTGGTTTTACCATGGTCGACATGCCCCACTAGCCCAATGTTAACTTCAGACTGTACTTTCACTCGTCACACCTGATTTTACTCGTCATCATTTTGTAATAGATCTTCTATTGATTTAGTGCCTTTTTTCACCACAATGGTGTTGATCTGCACTATGTCATCGGAAATTGTATTTCCACGGACAGTTTTTCTTCTTCTCTGTCCTTTTCTTTGTGGTTTGAATCCAACTCCTCCGGAAAGTAGGCTTTTTATCCTTCTGGGTCCTTCAACATCTTTTTTCATTGGGAACCCGTTTTTGTCACTTCCTCCTGTTATTTTGAGAGTGTAACCTGCTAGACCTACAGGTGCAGCGTCAAATTCCTCGCCGATTTTCAGTCCAATGAATTTTTTGGATTCAGCTCCTTCTACTTCCATCTGATGGCTGTTTTCACCTTGGGAAACAATTAATTTGAATGCCAATTTATCTCCTCCATATTATTTTTGGTGTTTTAAGTTCATATTATTTATCGTTTTCCATCTATTAATGATGATTCTATATATTATAGCTATATTCAAGATTTATTAATAGATTCCCCAGCTGGGATTATCTTTTCTTTTAAGGTCCACAGTTTTCTGCAGTATATCTATTTCCTCTTCGCTAAGATCTGATTTCATTTCAGTTTCAAGGACTTTATAATGGTTTTCAGGAATATCTACGTACAATTCGTCCCCTTCTTCTAAATTACGTCCGAAAACTCCATCTTTTATTGCCATGGCTGCTTTTTGCCCCTTGGAAATTGAAGGTAAGTTTTCTCCCTTATCCTGCATACTCTCCACTGTTCCTACTCGCAGGCCATTTACGTCAAGTAAACCACTGCCCTTTCGGACACTGCCTCCTAAAACTTCAATACCTGCTATTGCGGGTTTGCTCTGTCTGAAAACCAGTTTCGGTATGATACGTATTTTACCAGGTTTTACAATGGCATCAAACCATTCCTTTTTCCTGCGCTCTTCAGAGGTCCTGATCCATTCCTGGTAATCCTCAGTTAACTGGTAGATCACATTGGCCTGGAATATCTTTAAATCAGTATTTCTGATTTCTTCAGCTGCTGATGGTAATATCTTAACGTTGAAGGCAATGATTACTCCGTGCAGGTCATCTTCCTGAGTAACTATTGATGCATCCACCACATCCCTGCGGGAAACATCACCAATATCAGCGGCACGAATGGGTACTTCCATTTCCTGGAGCATGTTTACCAGTGCTTCAAGGGATCCTAGGGTGTCTGCTTTAACTATGACTCCCATCTCATCAGTATCAACTTTAATATCATCAATTTCATGGAGTATTTCTTCTTGAACCTGGGAAAGGTCATCTCGAACCACTCTTAAAGGAGAGCCAGACATGACTTTGTCAATGTTGGGGGCTACGATCTTGATACCTGCTGCTGCAACCACTTCATCCACCTTTTTGAAACGTTTCTTCGCTTCTCTGATCTCTTCTAGAGCATTTGGCTTAAGTAGTGATCTTATTTTGGTGGTGATGACATCATCCTGGGTTGTAAGGACGATAGTATCTTTCTTTCGGATTATACCATCATATATAACTGCGTCAATGGTGGTTCCTAGTCCTGTTTCTTCTTTAACTTCAAGGATTGTGCCTTTGGCTGGGGCATCAGTTTCTATCTGTAACTGTTCCTTAAGGTACTGTTGGGCCAGTCCAAGGAGCATGGTTAATAATTCTGCTATTCCCTCTCCACTTTTGGCGCTTATGGGAATAATACTGATCTGCCTGGCAAAATTTTCCACGCGATCGAAGCGTTCTGATTCAAAACCTTCCCTGTGTAGTATTCCCACCAGTTCATAAACCTGGTTGTCAAGGGCACTCTGAACATTGGCTGGTTGTTTGGCATATGTTTGGGAGAATGATTCTCCTTCGTGTGTTTGCCAGCCATATATTTTATCCATTTTATTGGCAGCTACTACAAATGGAGTCTTATACATTTTAAGTATATTCAAAGCTTCGTAGGTCTGTGGTTTGAAGCCTTCGTTTAGGTCTACCATCAGAATTGCCAGATCAGCTAGTGCACCGCCCCTCTTACGTAGAGTGGTGAATGCTTCGTGGCCCGGAGTGTCTATGAAGAATAGTCCGGGAATGGTTTCTCTGATTTCCAGCTTGTCCAGGAAAGGTCCGCAGATGTTTTCAATGATTTCCATTGGGATTTCAGTGGCGCCTATGTGTTGAGTTATTCCGCCTGCTTCCTTCTGAGCAATAGCACTGCCTCGGATAAAGTCAAGCAGTGTGGTTTTCCCGTGGTCCACATGACCCAGAACAGATACAATGGGTGATCTAATCTTCAAGTTTATCCTCCGATTCTGAAAAAAATGTTGGGAACTAAAAAAAAGAAAGTTCCTATTTATGTTAAATATTAGTTTAGTAGTCAGTATCCCAAAAAGTTTGAAAGAACCCTTTTATGGTTCTTCATATATTAATTCCTGGTCGGGGAGCTGGTATTTGCAGATCTCATCATCCTGGAAAAACAGTGCAATTTCCCTTTCTGCCGAAGCTGGTGAATCAGAAGCATGCACAATATTTCTACCGGTTTGAATGGCTAAGTCACCACGAATGGTGCCTAAATCTGCTTCTTTAGGGTTTGTTGCCCCTACCATTTTCCGGATTAAGCTGATGCATTCATCTCCTTCAATTACCATAGCCAGAACTGGTCCGGAGGTAATGTATTCCACCAGGTCACCGAAGAAAGGTTTTTCCTGGTGTTCGGCGTAGTGTTCCTCGGCCTGAGCACGGGGGATGATCATCATTTTTGCTGCCAGGATCTGTAATCCCCGCTCCTCGAAGCGGGTTAAGATCTTTCCGGTTAACCTCCGCAGAACTGCGTCGGGTTTCAGCATGACAAAACTTTTTTGCATCATTCTTTAACCCACTTAACTTTTCTGGGAACTCTACCGAGTTTTATACGATTTTTTTCACATTTGCTGCTGCAGAAATGATACACCGTACCGTCCTTTTTGACGTACATTTTGCCGGTGCCCTCTTCTATTTCTTCTCCGCAGAATGAACATGTTCTCATGGTTAACACCTTTATCTAGGGAGTACGGATTTCCTTGGCTTCCCTGATGGTGTCCAAGAGCATCAGGATGTCGCCTTCCCTTATGGCTCCCATAACGTTTCGGGTTAATATCCTACCCTTATCTCTTCCTTCTAATATCCTGCATTTTACTTGCATGACCTCTCCGGTCATACCGGTTCTTTTTAGAACCTCAATAACTTCTGCAGGAGTTGCTTCTGCCATATAATCACCTTAAAAAATTAGAAGAGTCCGGAGACTCTTCGTGTTAGTGTTATTATTTTTTGAGTTCTTCTACCTTTTCTACAATGTCCTTTATGAGGTCTTCTGCTTCACCAGCATCAATGATAGCTGCTGATGCAGTGCCCACGTTTAGACCAGCTGCTTCTCCAAGCTCATCTTTGGTAGGTATGTAGACGTAAGGTATTTCCTTTTCTTCAGCGAGAACAGGCATGTGAGCGATAATTTCAGCGGGATCAACATCCTCTGCTAATAATACAAGTAAAGCTTCGCCTCTTTCAACGGCTTTTGTAACCTCGTTACTTCCTTTTCCTACTTTACCTGTGTCTCTTGCTATTTCCAAAGCTTCATAAGCTTTGTCTGCTAACTCTTTAGGTACATCAAATTTTACGTACATTGCTTTTGCCATTTATTTACCTCCTTTTTCATCTGGTTTTAACCATCCATCGGCAAACACTAATTCTAGACTTCACGCGATCTAACTTATGATACATGAAGCTCTTGGTCCCGATGATTAAAGACCAAAAAAATTCTAATTTTAAACTTAAAAAGATATTTTAGAATTCTAAAATTAGATGTATCAAAGTTGGTCAATCACAGTATATATACTTTACTTCAGAAAATTAGTGCAATTTAAGGGCTTGAAATAATTATCACAAGTCCTTGCTGTATTATTATGATTAACCCCATATAAATTGATCTTGCATTTAATAATTAATCTTGCACTTTATAATGATCTCGCATGGATATTACAGTGATAGGGAGTACAGATATTTCCCAAAACAAACCATTAAAGAACAGCAGATTAAGGCAGAACATCTAACAGATTAAGGCAGAACATCTAAAAAGTATGCAAAATAGGGACCATGGTTTATGGGTCATGGTTTGACAAGTGATTTCTGGTTTGATATACAAGTAATGCAAATAATAAATAATACAGATGGCACTTTAGATTATAATTTAACGTCCACCTGCAAATTAATGTTGTGACAACAGAAGATGTCATTACATTAAGAACAATCGCCTTAACTTGAATTAATCATACTTTGTGAATATTGGTCCACCCTATAAGTGTGGATTCAGTTTTATTCAAAACATCGTAGTACCAAGTAAATTCATAGCCTTTAACTTGTAACTTCTTAGCTATTACCTGAGTTCGCTGGTCATTGTACGTGTAAATATAGGGCATCCCTTCAATAATTCTATCTTCCACTATTTCTCCTTCAAAAATTTCTTGAACTTCTTTTGGAAGCGAGTTAAGACATTTATTCAAAAATAATACCTCCTAAAGTATTTTATTGTAAAGTTACTCATATTGTTAATTCTCCTTTATACAATTTTTTCAATTAATAAAAAAGTTGGAATGATTAGTATTCACACAAAACAGGCATACTGATACGAGAACAGTTTCATGAACCCCTAATTCTAAATATAACACTACCTAATTCAAGATATAACCCCTAAAATTCAAGATTAATATCACTTAATCTAAGATATAACATCCTATAATTTTAGATAATATCACTTAATCTAAGATATAACATCCTTTAATTTTAGATAACATCACTTAATCTTCTTAGTATTATTGCTGTTAAAACAGCGAAATTACATTATATGGGATTAAAAAAAAGTTAATGGTAATATTTTTAACGTAAACTCATCCCGATAACATAAACTAATCCCTGATTATTGTAATTGATTAAAATGGTAGAAAATGTAAAATTTATTGTAAATATTACTTAATTTTTTTATTTAAAAATTCAACAAAAGCTTTAGTATTGAATAAATGGAATTTGTAATTTTTAGCTGCTGTTTTTATTTCAACAACTTTACCAAGACCCTGTTCATGAACCTTAAATGATCGGATACTTGAATAGGGTATGTTGTTCTCTTCTCTTTTTTTGCTCAAAACATGGGCATCAGTAACAGCAAGTAAAGAGTTTTCTTGAAATGTAAGTGTGGAATTTTTAAGTCGATTATTAACGTTGTATGCTCTGAAAATTCCATTTGCAATCTCTTTTTTTCTGATTTCATCAGTTTTATTTAGATTTTCTTTTTCCATGGTTTAGATTTGGAAGTGTTAGGGTTTACATAATTCGGTTTTTATGTTCATTAATTATTATTTTAACATAATTATTATTTTAACATGGTTGATTATTAGGTTGTAAAAACTTCAATATTTAATCAAAAAAATTCTAGTAGGTAATCAAATTTAAGATCTTTAAGGTTTGATTAAATTAATTTAAATTTTAAAAAAAAACAGCCTTTATAATCCTTTAAAATGACTTAAAAAAATAAAAAAAGAAGAAGGGTAAACTTATAGTCTTTTGACGGCGAGTTCGACGTCAGAAGCTTTTACAGTTTTCCTTCCTGCGTGTTTTGCCAGTTTAACAGCTTCAGTAGCGATGGTTTCGCCTTTTTCTTCTAAGGCTTTGGCTAGAGCTTCTCTAGCATCGTCACTTACTCTTTCTGCACCGGCGTTCTTTATTATTCTTCCAATTGGAGCTATTGGTAATTCCATATTAATCACCTCATTTTTGTATATTTGTTAATATACACTGTTGCCGTACTCCTATATATAAGTATCGTTAAAAACAGTGATTATTCGGTAATCCATATGGTATTGGGTCATGTCATGATGATCCCTATGACTAGGGGTCACCACATGACAAATTATATGATCTTGGCTACTGATAAAAAAATTGGGATATAGAAATAGTCCAGATTTACTCTTAAAAAAAGGTAGGGTAAAATCCTTTAATTTCCTTTTATAACCTTTAAAAGGGAATTTATATCCGGATCTATTTCAATAGGTTCTTCACATGCATCTATAGCGATATTAGGGTCTTTTAAAACATGTCCTGTAACCACGCACACCACTTGTTCACCTTTATCAATTTTACCTGTGTTAACCAGTTTTATAAGTCCTGCAATGGATGCAGCTGATGCGGGTTCTACTCCAATTCCTTCGGTTCTGGCCAGGAGCTTTTGGGCAGAGAGTATCTCTTCATCACTAACAGTTTCTGCCAATCCATCAGATTCATAAATAGCTCGGATGGCTTTTTTAGAACTAACTGGTGCCCCAATACGAATGGCCGTAGCCACGGTTTCAGGGTTTTCCACAGGCACAATATCCTTTTGACCATCCCAGATTGCATGGGCTATGGGGGCTGCTCCTTCTGCCTGGATACCAGTCATACGTGGTAGATCATCAATGAAGCCTGCTCTATGGAATTCAGTTATTCCCTTCCATATGGCAGATATGTTACCAGCGTTTCCCACGGGTAGTATGATTCGGTCAGGGGATTTCCAGCCCAGATCATCCACTATCTCAAATCCAATGGATTTTTGACCTTCCAATCGGTAGGGGTTAATGGAATTTAAGAGATACAGATGGCCCTGAAGTGCTAAACTGGTGATGGCTTCTAATGCCTGGTCGAAGTTTCCTCGGACAGATAGAACCTGAGCTCCGTGGAACATGGCTTGGGCCAGTTTACCCAGGGCAACTTTACCTGCGGGGAGGAGGACCACACACTTTAAGCCAGCTCGAGCTGCGTAGGCAGCTAAAGAAGCGGATGTGTTGCCGGTGGAAGCACACCCCACTGTATCCACACCTAGTTCCATGGCCTTGGTGATTCCCACACTCATTCCTCTGTCTTTGAAACTTCCGGTGGGATTGGAACCTTCTACTTTCACGTAGAGTTCTATTCCCAGTTGTTCACCCAGTTTATCGCACTTGCAGAATGGTGTTCCACCCTCATCCAGGCTGATTATGCCTGATGGATCAACTGGCATGAACTCTTTGTACTTCCACATGGTGGATTTACGGCAGCTGAAGACATCTTTTGACACGTTCGGTTGACAGACAACTTCCAGTATTGAACCACACTTCTTGCATGTGTATATTATTTCCTGGTCAGAATACTCTGCACCACAGGATATGCATCTCATCATAGAATCACCTTTAATTTTTAAATAAACCTCTATTATTTAAATAAACATCTAGTATTCAATGAAATTCATGGGATAACTACAATTTTCATGGAATTAATCTAGCAATGAAAAATTATTGAAATTAAACCATAATATTATTTTTTCATGGAAATAGTTCCAGGAATGGAAATAGTTCCTAAGATACTTTAAAATAATTATCATTTCATACAGTTATAAAAATTATTCCCCTGTATCATCTAACTTATGGATTAATGTTCTAATTATTCTATATTAAAATTAGCAGGAGATAACAACTGGATTAACGGTGGTAAATTAATCATGACACTCCTTTCATGTAACTGGCCCATGTAATGGTGAAGTTAGCTTCTATAATAGCGGCTATCATGATTAGAACCACGGCTATCCCCATCATGATTAATGTGTCCTTTAAATCATCCCAGTTGGCTTCCAATAAGTATTTCAATTGATTAGACATGGAAAAATCGGATTGTAGTTTTAACAGGCCTTTCAAAATATTTAAAACAATACTTCCCAGTTTGAATCCTGCAGCACCAGCAATTATTATTCCTAAAACCTCAAAAACACCATGAGGTAATGTGTATATTATAAAGTCCCCTAATTGGAATTGGGCTGCGGTGTAACCAATGAAAACTCCGTTACTAATCAGATAAAAAGCAGTTACCAGTCCAAAAATTAAGCCTCCCCCGTAAAGTAAGAGAGCAACTTTAAGATTATTGGCAAAAAGAGAAAAAGTGGTGAGCTGTAACTCTCCCTGAACCAGGCGCCTTTTAAAGTCACCTAACATTTTACCCAGAACAGGTTCCAACATTCCTGCAAAGGCATATCCAATAAATATAGAAGCTATGAATATCATGGCAGATAGTATGAAAAATGTTTCATTACGGTTGTACAAACCACCTATCAAACCTTCATATTTTTCTTTGGCCATGGTATAACTCCTGTATATTCCATCTTGAACTGTTTATCTATCAATCCTTTAATTGTTTTAATACCTTTAACTGGTTAATATATTATGACTTTAACTTAACTTTAACATAATGTAGTATATAGTTATATCCTTCAATTTATGCATCCAGTATCCAACTTATCGTCCAGTATAGTTCTGGCTTTATTTTTTGCTTTTTCTCTTTTCTTCTCCAAGTCTTTAAAGAAGTCCTTCATCATCTCTGCAGCCCGGGCCTTACATTCTCCACACATAATACTGCCTTCCCTGCATTGCTGGTGAATCTCTTTTAACTGGGAGTCTGATTGGAGTAGATGGTAAAGTAACATCTCGTAAATCACACAGTCCTCTGGAACACCACCCATCCGTTTTTGTTCGGCTAAACTTTCTCTTCCACCGGTTTTAGCAGATTTTAATTTTTTCAGAGCCACTTCTGGACTGTCACTTAAGAATATGGCAGTTTTTGGTTTGCTGCTGGACATTTTACCCCCGGTTAGGCCGGTGATGAAACGGTGATAAGTTGAAGAGGGGGTTATGAATTTAAACTGTGACTGGAAACGCTCTGCAATATCCCGGGTAAGGCGTATGTGTGGATCCTGATCAGGTCCTACTGGAACCACTGTGGGTTTGGGACCCCCACATTCTTCCAGCTGGGGGTGCAGTATATCTGCTACCTGTATCATTGGTGCGTAAATATGGGCTATGTTAGTGGAGCCTGAGAAACCATAAATAGCCTTCATCTCATTCATATTAACTCTTTTGGCTAGTTTATAGGCTAGATCTGTTACAATTTTGTTTTCTGATGTTAGGTAGATATGCAGGTTCTTATCATCAGGGTCCAGACCCAAAGCGATGTAGTTGGTGATGTATTCCTCAATTGCGATTTTTTTGGCATCTGGAAAATCGATTCCTCTAGCGGAGTATGATTCCATATCCGCAATGGGGATGTAAATTTCTGCACCTTTCTCCTGGTACCAGATGAGCTGGTCCACAATCATCTTGTGGCCAATGTGCATTTTGCCACTGGGCATCATACCAGTCACCACTGCGAAGTTGGTTTTTTCACGGATGGCCTTAACAATTCTACCATAATCGCGATGTCCGAATACAATTCCCCTTCGCATGAGGATATGGGGGTCTTCCAGGTCACCTAAAAGGTCGTGGAATGGTTTTATTCCAAATTCTTCTATGAGTTTTTCATAGTTTACTATGGCTGAGCTCCATGGATCTATCAATCAATCACCTTTAATGATAATAATCGTTGTTTAATTACTTTATAAAGTTTCGTTATGTTTAGCAGTCATTATGGTCGGGTCCACTCAACATTGTAATAAGTGATGTCCTGTTCATCATCCACCACTGCCAGTAAAAGTTTCTTGTTAACTCCGTGGGCCACTCGAACATAACTGGAAAAATCAAGTACAGATATGTCCTGATTTTCAGTTACCACCTTCACCACAAAATCGGAATGCCCATCACCAGGAGATTTACCCCTTTCGTACAATCTGAACTCTGAACCATATTTAAAACCAGTTTTGACAACATATCCCCTATTCCTGAGGTCCCGGTAGACCATGTATCTGTATATGAGGTCTTTATCCTGGATGAGTTCCCTCATTTCATCCAGGGAAATAACTTTATTCTGGCATTTTTTATCCAGAATTGTTATTTTCCCCTTTTCCTGGAGGTAAAAAGCCTCCATTAATGAAAGTTGCAATTCATCCTGGTTAAACTTACCATAGTGGCTTTTTTCACTGAGAGCAACTGCTTTTTTATCCTTGATAATTACTAGTTCCCCGATTAACTCTGCATCCATGTTATTTCACCTTACAAATATACTGTTTGTGGTTTTTTAAAAAACCAGGATTAGATTAACTGAAAATTTATATTTTTAATTGAAAATTTATATCTCGAAAATTTAGTTGATCCCTATCCATCAGTTGATGTTTTTAATTGGGAGGAACTGTCTGGTATATCCATCTTTTTTTTAACTCAGTCTCTGGCGTGTAACTTCTTTAGATCATTTTCTTTTTTACCCAGACGAATCATGAACTCTGCTATAAGACCATCTAAAAATAGATGAGTGCTGTCTTCGAAGAGGGTTCCCATTGGAGTTAAATCATCATAGTTTCCCTTGAGAACATGGGAAGTGTAGTATTTCCAGGGAACTTTGCTCTTACTTTCAATGTTAACCACTACATCCGAGTTTTTACCCAGAGTAGAGTCTGGATCTGTAGTTACTCCCACTACGTGAGTTCCAACTTCTCTGGCGGTTTCAGCAGCAAGGGTAACGGTTTTGGTTTCCCCTGATCCAGAAATTGCTATGAGGCAATCTTTTTCAGTGAGGGCAGGGGTGGTTACATCACCCACCACGTATACTCTGAATCCAAGGTGCATCAGGCGCATGGCAAATGCCTTACCCACCAGTTCAGACCTTCCACTTCCCACAATGAATGTGGAATCAGAATCAGTTATGCACTGAATCATCAACTCCACCTGTTCTTCATCAATATGGTCAATAACCTCCAGAGCGTGTTTGGCTATTCCTTCTGCGGTTTTTTTTATGTGTTCCATATTTTATGAACCCTTTATTTTTTTTGGAAAGTTCCAGTTATTTCCGGTATTATTCTATTAATTTAAGTATTTTCAGCTAAGTTTAAGTATCTTATCTAAGGATTATTTTTTATCTCATCCAAGTAAGAAAATCCAATTCATAACTAAAAATCTATCATTAAATTCCAGTTATCCGGATACCAGCCAGTTTTATCTTATTGCGTATGTTGAGATTGATGAGGAGTGGGGTAAGTTTTTCCACTATTCTGGCGTTTTCAAGGTCACCACAATCTATGGCCCGAACTCCGGGTATTTTTTCTGCCAGTTGCATTGCCTCTTTTTTGGCTTCTGAATCATCTCCGGAGATGAGACAGTCACATTCCACATTGTTGTCAATGTTAGTTAAGCTGGCAGCACTGATATTGTTGAAAGCAGATACTACCCTCACATTTTTATCTTTAAGAAAGTTAGCGGTTCTTTCTGCAGCAGAACCATCCCACATATTCACATATTTCACCGGACTACCACCCAAGCAGCTTTCCATTGGTACAGTGGCATCAATCAAGATTTTACCCTCGACATGGTCTTTGATACTTTTAAGGGTAACCATCTGTGCTTGAAGAGGTACAGTTAATACCAGTAAATCTGCTTTATTGCATGTTTCTTCGTTGGTCATACCCCCTACATTAGGACATTCATCCATTAATATGTTTTTAAGGAGATTAACAGCTTTTTCAGCTTTTTTAACATCTCTTGAGCCAATAATCACTTGTTCTCCTTCTTTGGCAAACCTAAGTGCCAGTCCAAGTCCTTGATCTCCAGTTCCACCGATAATTCCAATTTTCAAAGAAAAACATCCCCTTAACATTTTTTCTGATTTTCAGTTTAAATATAATTTCTAATTAATTTATTATATGATAAGAAATTTAGACTAAATGGCTAATTAATTATTGGGTGATCAATTTGGATTGGGTTTGATCAATGGACTTATAACTGAAATTATCCTTAAGGTTGTTATCGTCTGCTGATTTTTTATCAACTGGAGGTCATAACTAGAGGTACTTCCATTAGAAAATTGTAAAAATCGAAAGTTATATATACTAGTTTTTCCCTAAATGTGTAGAAAGAGCACATTAAACAGGTTATCAGATTATATAAAAAGGAGCGAAAAAAACCTGTTTTAAAATTAAAGGAAACCAGTAACGATGTTTTTATGTCAATATAATTTAATTTGAAATTGTATCATTCAATAATATCTTTCACATAATGGAATTTCTGTTCTATACAATTTGATGTTTATTAATAAACTATCTCTTTTGGTGATTATCTCTTTTGCAGGTATCTCTTCAGGGAGGCAGTGTGCTTTATAATTATGGAATATGTAATTATGAATATGTGTTAATATTTATTTAACAAGATTGTTTCCAATTTCTAACGAATAAAAGTAATTAAAAATTAATTTGAGGTGTTTAAATGTATTACATGTGGTTCAAAGAACCCAATAGTCTTTAGTGGCGATTGTGGCAGACCTGCAAACCTAATGGTACCACTACTGTGGCATGCCCAGGATATTGGCATGATTTTGTAGGAATGAACCAACGGAGGAATTATATTAAGCGAAATTTATACAAAGCGGCATTTGTCGTTTTATTATTAGGAGCATTGCCAGTGAGCAGTGCTGCATCAATTGGCGGGTATTTTATACCCGGAGGAATGTACGGCGGAGAATCTGGATACCATTACTGGGAAAATTACTGTCCCCTGTGTCACCATTACGGTAGCCTGGTAGTAAATCCCAAGGGAACCTACGAAGGTGAAATTACCTGTTCTGCGTGTGACGCAGATTATGATGGATGTACAGGATATGACAAGTATGAAGGCGGTGCAAGGGCAAAACTCATTCCTGCAGTCGTAGAGAAGGAAGAGCCTGAAAAAGTCAATGCTCAGTCAACAGAACAACCCGCAGCAACACCTGAAACAAACAACACAACTTCAACTGCTAATAAAACTGTTAATTCATCAGAATTAACTTCAAAATCTTTAGTACCAGTGGCAAATCAGCCAGATGCAACTGTAACTGTGAAGTTAGGTGTTGACAATGTGCTGGTGAACAATACAGTTCTACAAGCACACCTAAAAAGCATGAATGAACACTGGCTGGTCATATAAAACCAGCCCACCCATATTTTTTTTATTTTAGACTTTCTTTATTTTTAAAGATTCCTTTTTTTAGTAATATGCTATTTTAAGTATAGTAATGCTTTAGTTAGTTATTCTATAGTAATTATTCAGTACTTAGTCAGTATTTCATCAGGAATTAGTGAGATATTAGCCCGTACTTTGTCAGAAATTAGTGAGATATTAGTCAGTACTTCATCAGGAATTAGTGAGATATTGGCCTGTACGTTGTCAGAAATTAGTGAGATATTAGTCAGTACTTTGTCAGGATTTTTTAAATTCTTTAAATCTATAAAATCATTTAAATATATAAAAACTTTTTAAATAGTCTTATTTTTAGAAAAATCGTTGATTTAAAGAAATAATTTTAATAAAAAAAATAGTTAAATTAAACCTTTTTTTGTAATGAAATCAAGACTGGTTATGACATCTTGTGGATCCTTCACTTCTACCACCAGAACACCGTCATATTTACTTTTTTCAATATTTTTAAATATTAAATCAAAGTCTATACTCCCAGTACCCAGGGCATTGTGCTGGTCGAAAGTTCCGTCATTATCACTGAGGTGGACGTGTTTTATGCGTGGATATGAAAACATCTGTGATGGTGAAAAACCTGAATTATGTGCATGTCCAACATCCAGGGTCATATATACATCTAGTTCTTCTAAAAGAGAATTTAATTCATTTAAATCTTGATAGAGCAGACTCTCGATCACCGGCATGTTCTCCACGCACATGTAAATCCCACTATCCCGGGCATATTCAGCACATTCTTTTAATGATTCCAGATTGTACTTGAATATTTTCTCTTCTATCTTCTTCCCCATGATGGGCATACTACCTGGGTGCACCACCACCAGATCTGCATTCCACTGCACAGCCCGGTCCATGGACTTTTTAACTTCCTCAATTGAAGAATCACGGATGGACTGGTTATGGGATGCCAGGTTAATGTCAGATAAGGGTGAATGCACTGTCAGTTTAATCTGATATGAATCCAGTAAGTCCTTCTCAATTTCATGGTAGGGATATTCATTGATTATTTCACAGTAATCAATATTCCTTTCTTCAAGAGACTCCAGCACTTCTTCCAATGGTTGGGGGTACAGGGCCAGGGTTGAAACACCAATTTTCATAGTTCAATGCTCCATATCTATTTTTGTAGTCGATATTTTTTTTGTAGCTTATATTTTATTGAATCCGTGAAAAAAGAATAAAACAAAAGGTAATGTACTTTTTTTACCAATAAATGTAGACATTCCCATTACTCTTGTCTGATTCTGGACTGAATAGATTGATTACTCTTTTTAGCATTAATAATTATCTCTGCCAGTTCAATATCCTTTTTTATCTTGATAGTGCCTTTTTTACCCACAGTAGCGGTGAAAAGATAATCATTATCCACCAGAATATCAAAAGGAGTTCCTACTACATCTTTACCAAAATTTAGAACTACGTAGTTACCTGACATTTCCACATCAACCGGCACGTAGTCAGGGGACAATAATTCAGGGATGTGTTCTTTTCTTCCACGAGATTTTCCAGGGTTACCATTTTTAGATTCAAGAGATTCCACACCAATACTAATACCAACTTTCCCTTCTAGCTCTTCGATGTTTTTACCTCTTTTACCTATGAGTTTTGGAATGGACTCTTCATTCACCCATACTGAGGCCCTGCGGTCGGATTTCATTTCCACTTCCACCCGGCCCGGAACTCTTTTTTTGACTTCTTTGATGATTTCCCTTTCTGCCATTTCATGGATGGGAGTTTTTTTCATTCTGGTCAGGCCCACGTCCATAACAATGGTTTGTTCTCCATAGGTGTAAATCTCGTGAACCAGGTCTCCGGTTTCAAAATCTCTGATTTCAATGACTGGTCTGGAAAGATCTGCCTCTAACATTCCACTGGGAACCTTAACTGTGAGTTTAATATCGTAAATAGCAGCTACTCTTCCTTCATCGATGTAGATGGTGGTATCCACAATGGATGGAATCATACCCAGTTCTACTCTACCAATGATTCTTTGTATGGCATCAATGGGTCTTGTGGCGTGAACCACTCCGATCATACCCACACCAGCCAGTCTCATATCTGCAAAGATCCGGAAGTCCTTGGTTTTACGTAGCTCATCATATATGGTGTAATCTGGTCTTACTAGGAGTAATATGTCTGCAGTTTTCCCCATATCTTTCTCAAGGGGTGCGTACTGGGTGATTTCATCCCCCACCTGCAGGTCTCGTGGTGATTCCATGGTTTTGACAATCGTACCCAGATTCCCATAAAATTCGGCAATTGCCTGGGCAAAAGTGGTTTTCCCGGCACCTGGGGGGCCAGCAATCAGTATGCCCTTAGCACTGTTAGTTAACCTGTCAATCAATTTTCCAGGTAATCGGTAACTGTCCATGGAGACCTTGGCTACAGGCCTTACAACGGTGATTTCTACTCCGTCGGAGAATGGGGGTCGGGCTATTGATATTCGGTATTCTCTAAATTGTACTACTGTAGCTCCCTCACGCTCTATCTCAATGAAACTTTTAAAATCGCTTTTAGCCCTTTCAACTATTTCACGGGCCATATAATCGATTTGTCCCCTGGTAAGAGGTTTAGATCTTATGCGGACCAGTTTGGTATTTCCTGGTCTTCCTTTTTTAGCCATGGGGGCAACGTTTTCTTTCAGGTGAATGGACATGGTGTTTTTATCGAAGTACTTGGTTACTTCAATGTCTCCGTACTCCAGCATCTCTGGTTTAAGGTAGACTGCGTTGAGGCCCTGAGCTTCTGCCACTTCTTTTTGAACCTTGTCACTGGTTATAAGGGTTGCTTTATGTTCTCCAGCTGTATTCCGGATCATGGCGTCGATTTCTCCGCCTCTGGCCAGGGATATCTCTTCCAGGGTGGGTCTGCGCCCCACATAACTTAAGTGTATTTTACCATTACCATGAAGTTTCTGTAAATTTTTAAGCTCTTCCAAACCATTATATCCACTATCTCTTCCTTTATTGGCCTGGTTTTCCAATTCAGATACAACTGCTTCGGGCACGATCACCTCGCAGCCCTTGTAATCCTCTTCCTGGACTATGCGGGTGATTCTACCGTCAACTATAACACTTGTATCTGGAACAATTCTCATCCTATTTGTCTCCATAAACTTTTTCAGGTGCAAAAACTTTTTCTTTAACTATTTCGAGTTTTTGTCCATTATCTACGATTTCTCTGAAGAAACATGAATAATAACCCTCGTGACATGCAGCACCCAGCTGTTTCACCTTGAGGAGAACTGCATCCTGATCACAGTCGGTGAAGATTTCTTTTACTTCTTGCACATGGCCTGAGCTTTCACCCTTGAACCATAACTGGTTGCGGCTGGTGCTCCAGTAATGAGCATCACCTGTTTCAATTGTCTTTTCAAAGGCGTCACGGTTCATGTAGGCTACCATAAGCACTTCTCCACTTTCATAATCTTGGGCTATGGCTATAACCAGTTTTTCTCCGTTAACCACATGCCGGTAATTGAGTTCGGCTAAATTCATTTTCATCATCCCTTAATCCGATTTAATAAAATATCACTGACATTTCCCCGAGGCACCTGTTCCTGATCCCCAGATTCCATATCTTTAATGGTAACTTCACCATTTTCCAGTTCACGGGCACCAACAAGAACCACGAACTGTGCTCCGGAATTGTTAGCGAAAGAGAGGATCTTTTTAAGCTTCCGTCCTGCCAGTTCCACATCAGTTGAAATACCGGAATTCCTTAATTCTTGAGTTATTCGGAATGCATCCAGTTTCATTTCCGGGGATATGGGGGCTACATATGCATCCACTCTTTTTTCTGCGGAGGTTAAGGCTTCCTGTAATTTTAAGGATTCCATAACCCGGTCGAAGCCAAAGGCGAACCCAGTGGATTCTACCTTTTCTCCACCGAAAACCTCTATTAAATTATAGGTTCCCCCACCACTTATTTGTTTCTGGGCTCCCAGGCCTTCCACGTAGATCTCGAAAACTGTTCCAGTGTAATAGTCAAGCCCCCTGGCAATACCCAGATTTACAGTGTAATTAACACAACCAAAGGCTTCTAACATTTCCAGGAGCATTCCAAGTTCTTCAAGCGATTTTAAGGCATCAGGGTAATCTTTAATTATATCCTTCACTTTCCCGATTATCTCCCGGTGTCCCTGCATACCAATTAATTCCAGTAGAATATTCTTTGAACTAGCCGGGAGTTTCAATTCTTCCAGTAATTTTTCCAGTTCATCGGCATCTCCCTTATCTATCAGTGCCATGATTTCATCCTGATGGTCAGACGAGACATTGTCCTGGATTAAGATTCCCCTTAGAATTCCCAGATTTCCCAGGTGTATTTGATAATCTTCCAGTTCCAGTTCTTCCAGACACTGGGATGCCATGGCAATGATTTCCGCCTCAGAATCTGGAGATTTTCCACCTATAAGTTCACAGCCCATCTGCCAGAACTGACGGAAACGGCCTTTTTGTGGCCTTTCATAACGGAAACAACTACCAAAATAGTACATTTTAATGGGTCTTGGTGCTTTTTGCAGTTGGTTTAAATATAATCTGGCTACTGGTGCTGTTAATTCAGGTCTGAGTGCCAGATCCCTCCCACCTTTATCTTGAAAGTTGTATATTTCTTCTGTTATTCCTTCACCAGATTTTAATGTGAAAAGGGAGAGATCCTCGAAGATGGGAGTTTTAATCTCCTGATAACCATAGCTTTCAAACACTTTCCTCATGGTGTTTTCCACGAGTTTTCTTTCTTTCATCTCCTTAAAGAGGAAATCTCGGGTTCCTCTAGGCTTTTGCAGTTCCATTACTAATTCTCCTTATTAAACGTGATTTAATTCTCCTTATTGAACTGAGTTGATGTAATTAAATGAATTGATTCTAAGTTCTTTATTGGGTTTTCATTGTAGATAGTATTATGTGCTGGGCGTAACTTGAGAATACCAACTGAAAAAAACTTGATAATAAATTTAATTTTTCATTGAAAATTTTAGAAGTTAAGGTAGTTATTGTGGAATTTATCCCTTGAAAAAGATGTTTTACTTAATTTAATAAGTTGGTACTGTATTGGGTTACTCGTAGTACTTTAAATATTCCCTTAGCATTTTAGGGAATGATTTGGCACTTAAAAATCGTAGTCCCAGACGTTCTGCCCAGATTTTGATCCCTTCATCTGCGGCTACCACTCCTGCTCCCAGTTCCTTGGCCAAAAGCAGTACGTCCAGATCAGGGGCACTGTCCAGGGTTCCTTTTCTGAGTGCTGCCCGATAGCGTTTCCTGAAATCTTTAATGGCCTTGCCAATGACTTCCATCTCGATCTGGGTCTTTTTCTCTCCACGGGACATCATAACCATAGATTCCACTGCGGCCTCCCACACCGCACTTTCCGAGATGCGCATGCCCTTGTTCATCCTTTCCCTCATATCCTGCACATATTCATAGAATATCTCCGAGGGTATCTTAGTGTCGTAGCGGTTGGGAGTTTTTTTAACAATCCAGGTCTCAGCCTTGATCATGATGCTCTGGGGACAGTCGTAACGAGTTATGTAATCAGTGAATTCCTTGTAGGTAACCGGGGGCATGTGGCAGCTCATGTTGAGTTTTATTCTGGAACGAGCTATTAGATCCAGGAGGACCTCCACAGTCTTGTCCAGTTCCCCATCTCCATACTCTTCCCTTAACTGGTTATCAGTAAAGGCAGTAGTGTCTAAAACAAACCTTTGTTTGGCGATCAATGATTAAACCCCCTTAAAACCATATTTCATAGCGTGAAGTGTGCTTAGACTAATGGGAACTAACAATCCCCTAATCATTCATCTATCACTCTAATATGAATTTTAAACTAACATCTTCATCTTTCTTTCTGAATCTATTCATAATTTATTGTTCTTATGGTTAATATACAATTTTCTTTAGAAAGACGTTTTAATGTTTTATAAATATCCCATATTTTTATAAGTATTTTGATAATTTAAAAAAATTTAGTTTAATTTATAATCCTAAAAACAATGAGAATAAACCGAACTTATTGCACTGAAAGGGTCTGATCTACATATTCTGATTGATAACTAACAGTACTATGGTTGAATATTTAGGTTGTAATTATATCTATTCCGGCAAAACATTTCTAATCGAAAAATGAATATAAACGGTTTCTTAATTAATTAATAGGTGATATAAATTGATAACTGGAAAAACTGGCTTAGTGGGTATAATGGGAGATCCTGTAGAACACAGCTTATCTCCTCCCATGCATAACGCTGCCTTCCACCAACTTAAACTGGACTATGTGTATGTCCCGTTCCATGTTAAACGGGGAAACCTGGCTTCTGCAATTGAAGGTGCACGAAGCATGGGAATCAAGGGCCTTAACCTGACCATACCTCATAAAATAGAAGTAATTAACTATTTGGATGAGTTAGATGAAGCCGCAGAACTGATTGGTGCAGTGAACACAGTGAAATTCACAGAAAACAAAGCTGTTGGTTACAATACTGATGGTTTTGGTGCGGTGAATGCTATTGAAGAAACAACATCCATATCGGGTAAAAAAATAATCATAATTGGGGCAGGTGGTGCAGCAAGGGCAATATCATTCCAGTTACTCCTGAGTGGGGTGGGAGAAGTTTTAATAGCCAACCGAACCAGGGAAAAAGCCTGCAACTTAAGAGATGATCTCAAAGAAAGATTCAACACTTCCTTAGGTTGTTTAGGTTTGAATGATGAACTTGGAATGGAGCTTAAGGATACTGATGTACTGATTAACACTACACCAGTGGGAATGCACCCTCATCAGGATGATGAGCCGGTGGTTACTAGTGCTATGATGCATTCTGATCTGGTGGTGAATGATATTGTATACAACCCACTTGAAACTGGCCTTCTCCGTGAGGCAGATAAAGCCGGTGCACAGGCAGTTCACGGGACTAAAATGTTAATTTACCAAGGAATAGAGGCCTTCCGCATCTGGACCGGAATAACTCCACCTGTTGAAGTGTTTGAAACAGCATTGATGCGGGAACTCGGTTACTGAATATTGTAATTTAAATGTAATCCTTAATCTAGTGTAATCCTAGTTTAATGTAATTTATTAAATGATTCAATTTGGAGATACTTACCATGGACAATATACCATCCACTGATAACCATATACATGTGGACCCTGTAAACGGTGAAGGGCCACTGGAAATAGCATCAAAGTTTCATCGTTCCGGCGGAACTACCATGATCATTCCCAACAAACCCACCTGGACTGTGAGTCCAGAATGCAGCTTTGCCGAGGCAATGGAACTGGTGGTGGGCTACGTGGATGAAATCAACCGCGAAACCGAGGTTAAAGCATTTGCAGTGGTGGGGGCCCATCCTGCTGAGCTCAGCCGCCGAGTGGAAGCTGGGATGGAACTGTCCCAAGCAGAGGAACTCATGAAGGGGGCCCTGGAAACAGCCCAGAAAATGGTAATGGAAAAAAAAGCAGTGGGAATCGGTGAAATAGGCAGACCACATTACCCCGTGTCTCCAGAGGAGATGGAAGTACACAACCGCCTCATGGTCTACGCCATGGAACTGGCCAGGGACGCAGATTGTCCAGTGCAACTGCACACTGAAACTTCTACAGAAGAACAGTTCCATGAATTTGCGGAAATGGCCAGTAAAGCTGGTTTAAAGAAAAACAAAGTTATAAAACATTTCTCCGGACCAATGGTTCTACCTGAGGAAAACCATGGACTTACCCCCTCACTCATTGCCAGTGGAGATGTGATGAGGGAAGCTTTAAAGAAAGGTAAAACCTTCCTCATGGAAACAGATTACTTGGATGACCGCACCAGGCCCGGTGCGGTCATGGGGCCCAGAACAGTTCCCAGAAGAACCAGAAAACTGATAAATTCAGGTCTCATAACCGAAGAAGATGCCTACCAGATCCATGTGGAAAGGGTGGAAAAGCTTTACGGTGTTGAACTGGGCTTTTAAAAATATATTATAAACTATTATTTTTAAAAATAAATTGATTTTTAGGATAATCGTCCTTTAAATCTAATTTTTGTTGTTATTTTACTTATTTTTAATTTTGATTAAGTTATTTTGGTGGAAAAAAGAGAGGGTTCATAATATCTGGAATTATTTACCCATGCCCTCCACCAATGAGGTAACAGACCACACTGATTAAAATTCCAATGAGTACGATTTCTAGGCTGGTTTTGGTTAGACTTCCACGGGATACTTTACCTAAGTACACACCCAGTATGATCAGTGCAGTGAAGCAGAGTACCAGTGTGCATATTATTGCATTAATTCGGGTGGAAATGAGCAGGAATGGCATGACTGGTACGAATGAGCCAACGAAGCTGCTGAATCCATGAGTGAACATACTCATGTAAATACGTCTTTTGGCCTGCTGGTGAATGTGAGTGTCATCCAGTTTACCCTCTTCCAGCATCATCTGATGTTCCAAGTCACGTATATTACGAACCTCTTCAGCCCTTTCACCAATGAAAGATCCATATGAATTGGACATGGCCAGAGCCACACCAGTGGAAAGACCAGTCAGGCCAACAGCGAAGTTGGAAAGTTCTACTCCACTGGCGGCTGACACACCACTGGCAGCCAGTGTCACTCCCATAACTGCCAGTATTCCGTCCATAGTTCCCAGAGCCACGTAACGGCTCATTTTAAAATATTCTCTTATGAATTCGCGGATGTTCATAATGTCTTTATCTCCGATCTGAAAAATTAGTTAATTTTAATATCTATTTAAATATCTATCATTTATTTAATTTTTTGTTCAGTATATTATCATTTATTCAATATATTTATCCTTTAATTCTGAATGTTAATCACTATTTGAATATGTTACTTATTATTCTAATAAATTCAATAACTCTTATCATTCTTCAATTAATAATATGGAGTATAGGGATGTATTAGTAATTATCCCCTTCCCAGAGTCTTATGCGCCCGTGCCAGGTGTCCGGCAGCCAGTGCACCCATAAGTGAGAGTTCTCCTGCCAAGACGGTTCCTGCTACGATTTCTGCAAATTTATTAACTTTTCCTGATCCAGCCACATCCATGATTTCCAAACAGTCATGGGCGGTCTCTAAACGAGTTCCTCCCCCAATTGTGGCCAGGGGAAGATCAGGGAGGGTCACTGAAAAGTGCAAATCACCATTTTTAACCTCGGCAGTGGTTATTCCCAGGCTTCCTTCCACTACGTGAGCTGCATCCTGTCCAGTGGCCAGGAATATGGCAGCGATCATGTTGGCGTACTGGGCATTGAATCCCATACTTCCTGCCATGGCAGAACCAATGAGGTTTTTAGCCATATTCACTTCCATAATAGATTCAGGGGTGGTTTTAAGTTTCTTTTCCACTACTTCCCGGGGAATGGTAATATCTGCAGTTACAGTTTTTCCCCGCCCTTCTATGAGGTTCATTGCGGATGGTTTTTTATCCACACAGAGATTACCACTCAGCGCAAGCACGTGGGCTCCAGTTTCCCGGGTTAAAATGTCCATGGCCTTATCAGTGGCTATGGTGACCATGTTCATGCCCATACTGTCACCAGTGGTGAAAGTGAAACGCGGGTAAACGTAACGCCCCACCACTATTACGGGATCGATTTTTAAAAGACGACCATGGCGTGTTGTACTCTCTGCAGCTTCTTTAAGTTCTATGAAATGTCTTTCAATCCATTCTTTAATTTCAATGGCTTCGGAAACAGAATCGGCCTGTATAACTGGTGCTCTGGTCATTTTATCGTCAATTATGCGTACTGTGGCTCCACCTGCTTCCCTGGTGACGGAACATCCCCTGTTGATGGATGCCACCAGTGCACCTTCAGAAGTAGCCAGAGGAACGTAGTAAGCTCCCTGAGCATATTTTCCATTGAGGTGCAGTGGTCCAGCCAGTCCCACCGGGATCTGCACAGTTCCTATGGGGTTTTCAATGTTCCTTTTCATGGCCTCAGACAGATCCAGGGAGTAATTAGAGATATGAGTCAAATTAGCGCCGGAGAAGTGTTCAGCAAACTCTCTCCTTACATCAACTGCCTCCTGGATGTTATTAGTGTAATTTTCAATTTGATGGAGTTTCAATTCTCCCTTAATCAGTTTTTCAATTATTTCTGCTTTGTTTTCCATAAAAACCATCTTGCAATGTTTTCCCGTTAGTGAATAAGTTGATAGAATTTCCATATTTCCGGTAACTGTAATTTCTCGTTATTTCCTCAGTAACTGTAATTTCCTGTAATTTCTCCTGTACCTGTAATTTCCAGTAAATATTTCTATGTGAAATTGGATTTTATTAAGTTGTAATCAATGTAATAATGGGATTTCTTTTTTTTCAATTAGAAATTAGCTCAATGTTATGAATATTTTTTTTGGTAAAAATTAATGGATCATCCTTGTTAAGGATAATCCTTTTTCAGGCAATCATTTTATTTGAATAATCATTCTATTGGGAATAATATATTCTGAAATTAATATATTCTGTTTGGATAGTATTTGGAATAATTATTCTACTGTCAATAAAACTTACTTTTTTTAATTTTTAAATTATTTCCTTCATCATATCTGCAATCTGGGATGGTTGTTCTGCCACTTCCACACCAGCAGCTTTAAGGGCTTTCATCTTACTTTCCGCGGTTCCACTATCTCCTTCAATTATGGCTCCAGCATGTCCCATTCTTTTCCCGGCAGGCGCGGTTCTACCTGCAATGTAGGCTACAACTGGTTTAGTGATGTTTTCGGCAATGTATTCTGCTGCTTTTTCCTCAGCATTACCTCCGATCTCTCCGATCATGGCCATGGCCCTGGTTCCGGGGTCATCCTCAAATTTCTGCAGTACCTCTGCAAAATCCATTCCTACCACAGGGTCACCCCCAATACCCAGGCAGGTACTCTGTCCCAGGCCCGCATGGGTGACCTGGCTGGCTACCTCATAGGTTAAAGTTCCACTACGGGACACAATTCCAATATCTCCTGGATTGAATATATGGGTGGGCATAATTCCCAGTTTACCAACTCCGGGTGTTATAATACCTGGAGTGTTGGGTCCAACAATCTTACAATTGTTTTTACGTGCGTACTGGGCTATTTCCATGGAATCATGCACTGGTATGTGTTCAGTGATAATCACTGCTAGATCTAGCTGAGATATAGCTTCAAAGGCAGCATCCTTGGCGAAGGGTGCAGGTATAAAAATTATTGATGCATTAACATCCATTTCTTCTTTAATTTCAGCAATGGAGTTGTAAACTGGAATTCCCTCAAATTCCTGGCCTCCCTTACCTGGTGATGTACCGGCCACAATATTGGTATTATACTCCAGCATGCTTTTAGTGTGAAAAGAGCCCTGTTTACCGGTAATGCCCTGTACAACGCATCGGGTATCTTCGTCAAGAAATATCACTATATCACTTCCTTTGAATTATTAAAATATCCATTGAATTATTAAAATAATATTCTAAATCATTTTTTTTAAATTTATTCCATTATTATTTCCTAATTGCCTTATTATTTGTCCATTAATAATTGATTTCAATTAATAACCTAATTGAACCCTCTTAATAACCAATTAAACCCTTTAAATCTCCTAATTAAACCCTTAAAATCCTCATTTTACTTGAAAGGGGCACTGCCAAGTCCATAACATTCCCGTTCATATATGCTGTAATGGACATGATTACACTCCCGGGGATAACGTAGGATGGGGCACCTCTTTTAACCAGGTAAACATTCTTATTTCCAAGTGCAGCTCCCATCATAGCCCCTGCTACTATGCCAATGCTTTCAATGTCTTCTATTGTTGCTACTACAACAGGGTCATCTGTTTCATCGGAAACATATCCCACTCCAGGTATTTCCTGTCCATGGTTTGAACTGCTTCCCCCAATATCAGTCACCTGATCCATGCCCCTGGCAGCTTTCATCACAGAGTCAGCAACTTTATGTACGAATCCCTCACCGCCATAGGTGTCAAAGGCCACGATAATAGCATCAGGATATCGGTCCTGCCTTATTTTTGCTTCGGCGTAGGATACCCCTTCACCGGCTCCTTCCAAGGTGTTTGATATTCCATTAATATCCCCCAGATCTTCGGCGTTCTTTTTAAGAATGTTCACAATACCCTGGTTAACTTCTTCCAGACGGTCATCCTCCACAAAAGCGCTGATGACCACATCATCACCAGTGATGTTGGTAAGAGCAGCTTTGTAAGCTCCCCTTTTTAATAAAGTTGGAATGTCTTTTTCTATATTTTTAATGAGACTTTTACTGCAGGAAACATCATTTCCTGAGATATCTGCACCAATAGCGGTAACCTTCAAATCATCACCTGAATTGTTAGAACGTTAAATACATGGCTCTGTTACATGGATAAAAATCCATGAAATTAAGTTTTATTGAGCAATGATATGGGAAAACTTGTTCTTATACATTTCTTATGGACTTTTTCATACAACTGTATAATCCATGTTAATTATTGGCTCCCTGTTAGATTCATTTAAATTGTCTGATCTATGTTCAATCCATTTTAATTTCCCCATCCATGTTTAGTTCATGTTAATTCTCCAATTTGTGTTTAATCCGTGTTATTATACAATACTTGTTAATTCTGGTTAAATATTCAAAAATTTTATACAATTTTAATACCATTTGCACTATTCACAAATATTTTTTAGTAAGATAGACAGATAATAAATAACATGTCACTGAATATTTTAATCTCATTTCAGTAGACTGGGATGCATATGCATTAATACCTATTTGTCATTAATTATATCTTCCGGATGTGAATGCCAATGATTTTGAAACCTTTAATTTGTGTTCCAATACTCCAGAAAGACAGGAAAACTGTTTTAAATGTTGCCAGTGAAGCCATAGGTGCAGGGGCAGACCTGGTGGAGCTTCGGATAGATGCTCTTCTGGACACTGATCCTCAAAGTGTCATCCATCTGATGGAAGAAATAAACTACCCCCTGATTGCCACCAACCGAATGAGAGAAGAAGGAGGATATTTCATGGGGTCTGAAGATGAAAGAACGGGAATATTGGTGGAAGTTGCTGATCATGCAGATTATGTGGATATAGAACTTCAAACAGATTCAAAATACCGTTCCAGAGTTATTCAAGCATCCAAATCCACTATAATATCCTTCCATGATTTCCAGAAAGCACCTTATTTAAATGAACTTCTGGAGATTGTAAATAAAGAAAAAGAACTGGGAAACATAGCCAAATTCGCAGTAATGCCTCAGAATATGCAGGACACTCTTAACGTACTAGAAGTGGTCAACAGGGAAGATAACACCATTGGAATAGCAATGGGGGAACTGGGACGATATACTCGTGTTGTAGCACCTCTATTGGGATCTCCCATTACTTACGCCTCTTTAGGCGGTGAATCTGCACCAGGACAGCTGGATGTTAAAAATACCCAAGAAATAATTGATAGGCTGATGGATGGTGGCGCTTAAGTGAAACATAAACTTGGAATTATTATTGGGTTATTGATGCTGGTGGCAGTAGTAGGATCTGCATTTTTCCTCTTCGGTAATCATAACGTCGCCGAAATCACCGTCAACGCCACCAATGGTACAGAAGTATCGGTCCAATCATTCTCATGGTTAGTTTCAGTTCCTCCTGCGATGCGGGAAGAGATGAAAACCAAAGCCCTAACAGATGTGGAGGATTCGGATAGTAGTTTAGGGTCTATCCAAACTGACATGCAGAATATTGCCAGTAAATATAATTTCACTGTAACTGTGAAAGTTACATCCCAATTTGGGGATAATCAGCTCCCAATGCCTGCCACAGTCAGGGGAACATCTATGGTACCCACCCTGAAAGATGGGCAGGACATCGTTGTGCTTAAAACCAGTGATTTTAAGGTGGGAGATATAGTGGTGGCCCATCATCCTGAATACCACCTCATAGTAAAAAGAGTATCCCAGATCAATGGCTCTCAGGTTTACCTTACCAGCGACAACCATAATGTGGATGTCAGCAGCGAGACTCGAGTTGTAAATGGTGTGTCTCAGGTAGTGACCGTTACTAAAACACCACTGAACACATGGCTACCTAAAACCAACGTGATAGGTGTAGTCAAAGTTTATTAAGTAAATTAATTTATTCTTTTTTTATTTTTATAATCTCTTTAATCAACAAACCGCTTTTTAGTCCACAAACTGCTTTTTAATATATAATCAAAATTTTTTAATCTAAAAAAAGCTGCTCAAGGTACAAATATCTTTTTAATCTACAAACAGATTTTAATCTACAAACAGATTTTAATCTACAAACAGATTTTAATCTACAAACAGATGTTATTTAATTATTTTAAGATAAGTACTCTGAAAATTAGAATTTGAATGATTTTTAGGTGATCTTTTTTCTTCAATTAAAATCAGGGACTTAAATTATGAATTAAGCTTATCAGATCGATTAAATTCATTGTATGCCAATTATACCATTAACGAATAACTAAAAAAGGTAAATGCAGTAAATAAAAAAGGAGAGTAGTGATCAGGTATCACTTAGCTCAGCTAAGCGTTTGATCCTTTTCACCATGTTGGGATGGGTGGATAGTAATTCCATGATTTTACTACCAGTGCCTATGTTGGTGTCCATGTTACGAAGTTCTGCTAGTTCTCTTTCACTGATAACTCCATCCATATCTGTATCCAGCTGCCTGAGGTCACTTATTTCATTCTGTGCATCGGAGATGTCATTGACAAAGAAGGCTTTAACTCCTTCTACTTCTTTAACCGCTCGTTTGTCCAGATTAACTGATCCATAGACCAGTTTGTAAAGTGCACTGGCTAGTTTGTGAGGTTTACCACCTATCTCCACACTTCCTTCATCTGCATAGTATTCTCTGACCCTGCTCACGAATAAGACCAGTAGCTGGCCCAGTAAGTATCCTACCAGTGCAACTGCTCCAATTGCTCCAGCATCACTATCCCTGTTTCCACCGAATAGCGTGCTAATAAATATCCAGTAACAGATAAGGGGAACCACACTGATAAGGGTCATTACTGCCATGTCATTGTGGCGTATGTGACTGATCTCGTGTCCTAGGACGGCTTTTAATTCCTCTTCATCCAGAAGGTTCAGAATACCCCTAGTGACACAGACTCTCCCATCACCTTTAGTTCTACCAAATGCAAAGGCATTGGGGATGCCTGTTTCTGCGATTCCAACTTTGGGTTTGGGAATCCCTGCATTCATGGCCAGTTCATCAATCATGGCGTGCAGGTTGGGTGCTTCCTGGGGTGAGACGTAATGCACATGCATTACAGCCTCCACCATCTTGGGCCCTAACATGTACTGGGCAAATACAACTACCACTGCCATTATGGCGAATATTAATGGGGTTCCAAAGCCCAGGTATGTGCAAATTACGGTTATTATGGCGTAAAGTATACCAAATAACAGTGCAGTAGCTAACCATATCCGTAATGTTAGCAAAAATCTTCTCAATTTATACACCTGCCTAATCTATTTCCTTATAGTTTTTTTAATCAGCGATTAATAGTAGTGAATCTAGTATATAAATGTAATCTATAATTAATGTTAACTGTAATTTATTTTCAGGTATTTTAGTTCCTGTAATGGTTGAAAGAGAATTATTTAAAAATAATGAATAAAATTAAAAATGTTATTATAGGTAAAATGTTATTTTAAGGTTATTAGTTCCTCATTCTTCACGTGCATCACTAATTGAGGTGCTTAATTTAGTCGACGTGTTCTTTTCCATGGTAATGGTAGATGATGTAGGCGATGAATGCCACTACTCCAATTCCAACTAAAATGTCAAGGTAATGGAAATAGCTTTCTATAGTGGTCCAATTTGGTCCCATGAGTACTCCAATGTAAGTTAGAACAAAACACCAGGGTAGTGATCCAATAACTGTGTATAAAATGAACTTTTTCAGGTTCATATGGGTAATTCCAGCGGGTAGGGATATGAACGTTCTTAAACCAGGAAGTAATCTGCTAATGAGCACGGCTTCATGTCCATATTTTTCGAACCATTCATCTGCCAGATTCAATTTATTATGAGTTATCAGGATGTATTTACCGTACTTTTCAAGCAGAGGCCTTCCACCCCACCATCCAACGTAATAAGCGATTAGGGACCCCACTAAATTTCCAAGGGTTCCTACAAGGACCACACCCCAAAAGGCCATTTTTCCTTCATAAACTACGTATCCAGCGAAGGTCATTATAATTTCGCTGGGTAAAGGGATGCAGGCACTTTCTATGGTCATGCCCAGGAAGATGCCCCAGTAACCAAGGATTTCAATGAGATAAATAGCTGTACTACTTACAAATTCTACTATTCCTACCATAAACTAAAGATGATTGGGATATTTATAAAAGTTTTCGGATTTTTAAAATTTGATAAGTGGTGAGAAATGTTTATTCCAAGAGGTAGGGTGTTCATTCAATGAGGCTAAATATTTACTCAAACTTCTTAAAGCCAGCGGGATTGAAACCCTGATTAATGAGTAACTGTTGATCTTCACTCTGTAGGGGTTTTTCATCTACCGGGGGTATGGGATTTCCATTTTTAGCCAGAATAATTCCATTTTTTTTGTTGGCAGCTAAAAATTTACCAGCATTCCCATTAACAATGATAGTTCCTTTAATCATGTCAATGGCTGTAAAATCATCAGTATCACCATTGATGATAATTGTGCCCCCATTTAGGAGTGCACCGGTGTTTTTTCCTGCATTTCCATTTATTCTGGTGGTACCTTTGCGCATGAGTATCCCGGTGGATAGATCAACATTTCCCTGTTTAATTATATCCACATCACTATCTAGACGGGCACCTACAGTGTCCTTAACTGTACCATCATCAATTATGAATCTTTTCCCTGTAAAATGGCAGCCCACCAGTTTATCCCCCTCCAGTCCATGGGTCACAATATCAGTTATGCTTCTAAACTGCCGGTAACTTTTTTGGCTGGACTTTACCTCAACCATATTCCCCATTGGTTCTTTTATTTTCCCTTTAACATAGATGCTGCCACGGGTAATGCTGATGCCCATACGGGTGTCAACATCTCCTTCCACATAAATATCCCCTACAGGAATATCTTTTCCACTTCCTCCAAAGTACTGTAGGTCCACACCCATGCTACTGGCTAGACGGTGACCTGCATCACCATTAATCCGCACGTTACCGTTATTTTTAAGGTGCTCCACCACTTCACCAAAGGTTAAATCGTTTCCAGGGATTTCCCATGTGGGATCCAGTTTTTCTCCCTTGTGCTGCCAGTGAAAGTTGAATGTAAAATCTGCCAGACAGTCCACCGGTTCAGTTACTTCTATTTCCAGAAATTCCCTTTCCCCTTCTTTTTCTGATTTACGACCGAAGATTTTGAACATAACAAGCCCCTCTACAAGTGTTTCCACATTGTTTTAGTATAAGTTTATCTGATCTCCTTAATAAAAAACTCATTAACTTAATCTTACCCAAACTTAATTTTACCTAATTAACTTAATGTTACTATATACTTACCTTAATTCCACTTTAGATGATAATTAAAGGTTGAAAAAGTCATGACAATGAAACAAGAAGTGGTCAGATTCCTCCAGAAAAACGGTGTGGAAACCAGGTTCATTAGCATAGTTGATGAAAAGGTTTACGTTAATAATCTGAAGTTATCCCGGTTTTCACGCAAAAAAGAGGAGATATTCCTAGAAGAATTCCCTAATTTTGATGTAAGGCGTTCTAAAGTGTTCCAGAAGATATGTAGCCGCGCATCCCGCGTACTCAAAAATGCATTGAGTCCCCATGATAGGATAATCCTGTCCAACCCTTCAAACTGTGCAAACCTGACACTCTATACGGTCTTGGAGCCTTACACCCGAAAGTATGGGGTGGAATTACTCCTTCAGAATGATGATGTGGGCAGGTGGAATGAACTGAAACTTCAGGAAAAAAAATCAGAACTGAATATGGATTCAATTGCCCTGCCGTTAACTCTTGATGGGGAAGTTGAACACATACTGGAAACCATGTTTAACGGTGAGAATTTGGATATTTTAAGTGCTCATTCTAAGAAAAATGCCATAAAAATGATTTATCCCCTTAGTAATGTTCCAACATCGTGGATAGAATCATGGGTAAATATTGAAGGTTTAAATTGTAACTTTGAACCTAATGCTGGGCTTCCCAGGGATATGTTAGAATTTTTAGAGGGTTTTATTCCAGATGTGCGGGAGAAAATGATGAGTTCTGCATTTTATCTTTCTGGTGATAGGTGATCATTTCTTGGAGTAATACTTTAGGATAAATTTAATATTTAATGTAATGTTTAACGTTACCATTGGTAATGTTGTATCCTGTTTATCAATCATTTCAAACCAAATGATTAGCAATACTAATCATGCTATTTTAAGGATTTATGAGCGGGAATTAACGGAGCAATCTATCAAAAACTGTTTAATTAATGAAGAAATTATGGGAATTTTAAAACAAAGCTCTAATAAATTTCAAATATTTTACAACATCCTTATAAAGACTTAAAATATGATTTAGTAATTATCATTGTCTTCAATTATTATCCCAAATGTGATATACGGGTAGTGACAATTTATGAACAGAGTGTTAAACGCAGGGTGCGTGAAGATGATTAAAGAAATCAAAATGAAACAGGATTATGATGCTTCAAATGATTCTTTATTTATTTATGCAGCTGAAAATCACAACTATAAAGAATCGTTAGAAGTTACCTCCAATATTATCCTTGATTTTGATGAAGATTACATTCCGAGGGCTATTGAAATTTTAGGCGCTTCGAAACTATTAAGCATCGATAAAAATTCGCTTAAATGCCTTTCTAATGTGGATGTTCTAGTGGATGTAAGTGATGAACTGGTTCACATAAAAGCTTCTTTCAGAGTTTCAGATAAAAAAACCATTGGAAAACCATTAGATGTTAAGACTATCAATGATCTGAGTTTTCCTCAACTCCAGGCACATTTTGAACTAGGAAAAGTTTAAAATAACATGTATTTCTCACAGATCCAATAATAAGTCTGCAAATAACTGATACAAAGCAAATATTCAAAAAAAATTATTCAAAAAAAATAAGAAATATCCTCTTTTTCCAGATTAAATAATTTCTTAAGAATTTATAAACCCTTATTATGGACTAACTGAAGGTAATATATCCTGAGAAATGTCTCCGGTTGGTGTAATGGGATAACCATACACATTATCTGGTGTGTTGTCAGTTATCACGGTTGCACTATCTGCATTTGCAGTTCCGGAGTTGTATAAACCTCCTCCGTTAGTGGCTCTATTATTGGTAATTTTTGTATTTATCAGGAATAAAATACCACCATAATTGTAAATTCCACCACCCCAGGTACTGTTACCATTGGTAAGACTGAGTCCATTAACAGTAAGTGCAAACTGGTTAAATGGTTCCATGGTAGACCCAAATAGTTGTATAACACTTTTCTTCTGCATACCATCTATAATGGTGCTGTCTGGACCGGCTCCCATTAGATAAACATCTTTGTTTATGTAAAGGTTTTCTTTGTAGGTTCCTGCTGCTACCGATACTGTGCCGTTATCAGTTACTGTGTCTACGGCGTTTTGTATAGTAGCTTTAGGTCCGTTTCCTGTGGATGGATCGTATGTGGCTGCGAGACCATTCCAGTTATCGTTTCCCTGAGTGCTTACATAAATTGTTCCTGCAGCAAAGGAGGAACCCACGGTTATCATTGCCACCAAACATAAGAATAAAAGGTATGGTACTACTTTTTTCCATTTAAAATTAGGTATATTCATTGCTTTTTCTCCCCTTAACGATATGATTCAACCATTAATTTAGTTAGCTATTACTATACTTTGATATATAATAATTTTACGGTTATTTTTAAAGGGCAATGAATATTTTCCAGTTTACTGTTTAATAACAACAATAAAATCTTTAATATATCTTTTTACTTAGTTATATTTCAACAAATGTCTTTAAATTTCATAAAATTGCTTTAAAATCTTAAACTATTACATTTATGGCTCTAGTTAATGATTTTACGACTCTAGTTCAATATTGATTTTATTGCATGAAATTAGGTAAGTCAAAAAAAGGAATTTATCTAGTAATCTTAAATTAAAAAAATAAGTGAAATTTTATTTAAAACTAAAAAGCGAAACCTGCTTCCCTTTATCTTTAGTCTCAGACTTACCTGGATCATTTTTATCCTTGGATGTAGTTTTTGAAGAATTTCCTTTATTATTCTTTTTTGCTTTATCCTTAGATTTAGGATTTTCAGGAATGGTTTTTGTTTCTACTTCTTTAGAACCTTTAGACTCATCTGAAACATTTTTAGAAGATGTCCCTGTGGATTTAGTACTTTTTTTAGGATCTTTTTTAGGTGTAGTTTTGGTTATACCTTTAGCTTTAGGAGTTTTAGGAGCTTTCTTCACTTTCCTCTTTTTAATCTTCCTACTCCTGAACTGTTTAACCTCGGCATCATCCAGGTCAAAGTAGTCTGCCAGATCCCTGGCCAGGTCATCTTTCTCAAACATTATTTCATAGTATGGGAAGTATTCAATGGCCACTTTCCTTGATGTATGTAGTTTAGCTCCGATCTTGGTGGCTACCCTGTCTCTGAGGTCCCTCTTTGCCCGGTTCTTGGATAATTTACTGTAGAAGGTTGAACTGGTGTACCTGCTGAATTTTTTGTAGGTCTCATCCTTGGCCAGGGCCACACCCACTCCCATGAGATCGTAGGTGTACTTCCAGTAACCGTAGTGCCTGGTGTTGAATGCCCGTCCCAGGTACACATCAGCTTCTGCCACTGCATTATATGCCTTTTCAATTTCTTCTGGCTTTTCATACTCCCGGGGAATGTTCTCGGTTATTTGTTCCAGAATAAAACCAGGATCTGCCTCCAGGCGCAGGGAATCCTTGATCCTTTTGGGATTCTTGCTTTTAAGCACAGTGCGCACTGAGTCAAAGATATTGTTAATATCATCCTTCTCAGATATGATCTTCAGGTCATCAGAGGTGATTGAGTCCTTGCCCTGGGCAATAACTTGCAGATCGTTAATTGCTGACCTTAAATCGCCACGGGATCTTTTAGCTAGTGTCCTAAGAACGTGCTCCTCAAAATCAACCCCTTCTTTAATACAGATCTTCTTTAAAAGAGCTACAATGGAGTTGGTATGCACTTTTCGGATTTTTATAAGTTGACATTTAGATTTAAGACTCTGGATTCGTTTACTGTAAAGGTCGTTGGCCATCATGATCATGGGATGATGGCCTTCTTTGATTATCTTGTTAATGGCTCTTATCCCTCCACGGTCCTCATTTCCATGAAGTCCATCCACTTCATCCAATATTATGAGTTTACGACCTCCCTGGCCAAATAGAGAGACAGAAGCTGATGCTTCTCCTATGGTGTTCATTATTATGTCGTAGGATCGTTTGTCACTGGCATTGAGTTCTATATGGTCTGAGAACTCGCGAGCCACCAGATGGGCCAGGGTGGTTTTCCCGGTGCCTGGAGGTCCTACCAGTAAGAGACACTTCTGGGGTTCGCCATGATCCCAGTTCTCCAGCCAGTTTTCAATCTCTTCAATGGCTTTTTTATTCCCCAGAACCTCCTTCATGGTCTGGGGACTGTACTTCTCAGTCCACAACATCCTAATCTGCCTTTTCCTTTGGTAAAAATTTGGTCAAAAGAGCTTCTAATTGTATTCTGGGATTGGCACCTTCCCGTATTCGGAAATCATATTCTCCAATGTGCTCCACCAGCTTTATATAATCTTCACTACTGATCAGGTCATCCATGGCCATTCTGGAGACTTCCTGATAAACCTGGGTTACCATATCCTCGCCACTGGTTCCCTGAACCACCATGACCTCCCTTAAAAGGTCACGGGCACCCATGAAATCCCCATCCAGTGCCAGGTTAACAATCCTGCGAACATCTTTAGGTTTTGCCTTGGAAACCACGTCGTGAACAATTTCCTCAGTTATCTCTTCACCCATGGAAGCAGTGGATTGTAAGATGTTAACTGCCCGGCGCATATCCCCTTCAGCAAAATAAACAATACTTTCAAGAGTTCCAGGTGCATAATTAACGTTCTCTGCCTTGGCAATTATTTCCAGTCTCTCGATGACTTGATGCCCTTTAATGGGTGCGAACCTGAATATAGCACACCGTGATTGGATTGGGTCGATGATCTTGGATGAGTAGTTACAGGAAAGGATGAATGAGGATGTTTTGGTGTACATTTCCATCTCCCGACGCAGGGCGTGCTGGGCATCCTTGGTCATGTTATCCACTTCATCCAGGAATATGATCCTGAATGGTGATCCAACTGCTTTCAATCGGCAGAAACTCTTAATATCCTTACGCACGGTCTCAATACCCCTGGCATCAGAGGCATTTAACTCCAGGAAGTTCTGCTTCCAGTATTCACCCAGCATGGCTTTGGCCAGTGCAATGGCAGTGGTGGTTTTTCCCACTCCTGCCGGGCCGGTGAACATGAGGTTTGGCATGTTCGCTTCGTTTATGTATTGTTTAAGTCTGTGTATAATGTGATCTTGACCCACAACCTCTTCCAGGGTCTGTGGTCGATATTTCTCCACCCATGGTCCGTTCATGATTATCACCGTTTTTATTTCTAATATTTTTGTGAATGTAATATGATTATTGGTATGTAACTGGTATTTTAAAAAGTTTTAAAATTTAAACATAATCCCGGTTTTTATAAATTTCAGGGCTGAATTTTACTTTATTTTTTAAAAAACCAATACAAATGTATTAAAAAGTTTTGTAATTTGGTATTGATGGGTTACAGGTTAGAAAAAGATAATTAAAATTTGAAATGCTAAAAACGCATCTCATGATTTGTTTTATCCGAAATTTATTCTTACACGAAAAGTTGGGCAATTTCAGGGTGCATGCTTTTTTTGATGTTCAGTTTATCCATTGCTTCGCCGTAAGACTTTTTAATTTCCAGGAACTCTGGTCGTACCATGGCCCTGAATGCTTCATAACCCATTACTCTTCCATAATTTTCAGTTATGACTTCAATCATGCCATTGAAATCTTTTATAAATATTTCTTCTCGCTCCTGGAGAGGAATTTCTGCAGCATTTTTCTTGATCATGGCAAAATCAATGGTGGCGTTGCTCTTGAGATCAACATCTTCAAGGAGTCTCCTGCATTTTTCAAAGGGAAGGAATTTTTTAGTTAGTCCCCGGGCAGGAGCAACCCCCATGATCTTGGCGGCTCCTAAGGACATGGCTAAAAATATTGATTCATAAATGTTTAATATGAGATCAGAACGTTTTTCAGGATCTTCAGGGATTTCAACATGTTTTGGTAATGAAGGGAATGAAATAGGTGGTCTGACTGTGGGTATACTTGGTTTTAATTCTTCTATTTCAGGTTCAGTAGTTTCAGTTTCAACTTTTAATTCTTTGATTTCCTCTGGTTTTTCAACTTCACTTTTTACTTCTGTTTCAGCTTTAATTCCTGTTTCAGTTTCAGTTCCAGGTTTCGCGTCGGTGTCAATTCCCATTGGAGTTTCTTCAGTTACAGCGGGTTCAGCAACAGTAGGTTCAGTTACTGCGGGTTCAGCAACAGTAGGTTCAGTTACTGCGGGTTCAGCAACAGTAGGTTCAGTTGCAGGGGGTTCAGTTACGTCTGTAACGGGTTCTTCAGTTATTTTTTCACTTATCTCTAAAACCGGTTCTTCAACGGATTCTATGCTTTTTTCTGCAGCTAATGTTTCTTCAGTTAACTCCAATTCAGGAGAGCTTTCCATTATTTCGTTTGGTTCATCTGCAACAGTAGTTTCCATTGGAGTTTCTTCAGTTTGAACCGTTACTGGTTCAGGTGTTCCTGTTTTTGCCTGTTTTATGGGTATATCTTCAACTGACACTTCTTCAATTGGTACTTCTTCAACTGGTACCTGTTCAACTGGTATTTCCTCAGGGATTGGGGTTTCTTCGGGAACTGGAACTTCTAATTCTAAATCGTGGGTTATTTCATTGATTTTCTGGGATGCTCTTTTGGCATTTACCATTACCATACCCACGTTAGCAGAGTCCTGCATTAAAATAATTAAATGTGCGTTTTCCAAACCTAAAAAAAGTGCTTTGCCCCTAAGGGACTCTACTAATACTCTTTCCATCTCACCCTGCCCTGATGAACTTAACAACCTGAGGGAAGAGCTTGATATAACCTGAGACATGGGGCCGAAAAGGTTTATATCAACATCAACCCGTAAGTTATGGTGTAATATCCGCCCATCACTGGCCACAATAAGTATACCCTCTACATCGCTGGTTTTATCCAGGTCTAAGGTGGCCTTTTCCAGTTGCATCTTCAAACGGGTGTCAGTCATTGGATCACTAGAGTTTAGTAAATAAACCTTTATTCTATAAACTATTCTTACTCTAACTTTTTATTATGCTTATCGTTTTTTGGGACTGGATAGTAACCTTTAATTAAACTGATTAAAAATGATAATCACGTTCAATGAAAGAGATATAAGTAATAAAATGAATAATTAATGAGTATAATTGGGATTTAGTTCTTTATGTATTCCCAATTGATATTATATGAAATATAATCCTTTAAAAATTACAATTTAAATTTCAATTAAATAATTGAAAAATTCATTTAAAATCTTATAACATTATAATCTGAGAATATTTAAAAAATAAGAAATTTTGAGGTTTTAAAAAATAACCTCAGAGTAAGTGTTTTTTCAGGAGTTGTCCTTCGCTGTCGTAGATGTCCACGGCCAGTGGTGAACTTCCATCAATGGCATGAGTTGCACAGGAAAGACATGGGTCGTATGCTCTTACAATCATTTCCAGTCTGTTTTTAAGCCCTTCTGAAACCTCTTCACCATGAATCATCTGTTTAGCTGTTTCTCTAACTCCTATGTCCATGGATAGGTTGTTCTGGCCGGTGGAAACAATTAAATTTGCCCGGTTAATGAATCCTCCAGCATCGGTTTCATAGTCGTGGATGAGGATTCCTCTGGTGGCCTCAATCATTCCCACGCCTCTTTTAGTTTCACTGGATTTTTGGGCTTCTTCCTTGGTCATTAATGGTTCTGAAAGGTTCTGGCGCAGGTCAGTACCGGTTATAGTGTCATCTTCTAAAAGTTGTACTGCTCTTTCCGCGGCATACATCAGCTCGATTAAACGGGCGTAGTGGTACAGGAGTGCGTTTTGAGCAATTCCATACTGGTCCTTGTATTCACCATAAAGGGCTGAAGCTTTTTCAGTGGGGATGCTATCTACCACATTCAGCCTGGCCAGTGGACCCACACGGTAGTTACCTTCAGGGAATCCTATCTGTTTCAGGTAGGGGAATTTCAGGTAGGACCATGGTTGAACTTTTTCTTCAATGTAGTCCAAGTAATCAGCTGCCGCAAATTCATAAACCTGACTCCCAGATTTGTCAATGATCTTGGCTGGGCCATCGTAGAACTCGATGGAACCACCGTTGGTTAGTGCACCGAAATGACTTTCAACAGGACCTAATGCTTCAATAGCTTCACTGTACTGGGCGAATAATGGTTTTGCTACTTCAACACCTTGTTCTATTAAACCTATTGCTTCTTTAGTTTTGGATAATAGTTTAGCTTGTTGTTCAGAGGTTATGCCTCGAGATTGTCCTCCTGGTATGGCAGTCACTGGACTTATGGGTTTTCCACCCACAACACCTGTGATTTCCTGTCCGATCTTCCGGGTTTTTATGGCCATCATTGCCAGATCTGGATTACTTTTTAAGATCCCCACCACATTTCTCATTGCAGGGTCTGAATCAGGTCCCATAACCAGGTCCGGGGCGCCCAGGAAGTAAAAATGGAGTGAATGGGAGTGAATGTACTGTCCCATCAGCATGAGTTCCCTTAGTTTTTTGGCTGTTTCTGGCGGTTCGAGTCCAAAAACCATATCCGTGGCTTTGGCTGCTGCCAGGTGGTGTGCTGTCTGGCATATACCACATATACGTGGAGTGATTCGGGGTGCTTCTTCCACAGCAGCACCTTCCAGGAATTTTTCAAATCCCCTGATTTCCATAACGTGGAAGTGGGCATCGGCAACGTTCCCTGCATCATCCACCTGCACTGTGATCTTGGCGTGTCCCTCTATCCTGCTTACAGGGCTTATTTCGATATTTTTCATAATATCACCATTTTATCTTGACTTCACTTTTTAACCAGTTGAGGGATGAGTGAAACCTGCTTATCCTCCATGGTAGTACTTCCAATTACGAATCCGTAGATGACGTGTCCAATATCATAAAGTTGCTTTTCCACATCTTTTTCTGGCATTTTGGAGAGGTGGGCTATTCTTTTAATAACTCCATTGTAAATATCATGACTGGGTTCCCTTAAAACATCAAGAGAAGGTCCTCCACAGCCGTGACAGGGGATTCCTGCTTCTGTACAAAGACCACCGCATCGACCCAGAGTAACTGAACCCAAACAGACGTATCCCTGGCTCAGGAAACATTTACCTGGTTCAGGGGTTCCTTCAATCCTGCGGTGTATTTTATCGAATTCAACGTGTTCCATTTCACGCTGGCAATCAGCGCAGACACTTTTTTTAGGAACATCAGGAGCTTCGTCGTTTATAAGTGGTATGAGTATGTCATGTGTGAGTTGTTCTTTAGGTGGGCAGCCAGGTATAAATCCATCAATTTTGGTGAAGTCAGCTGCAGGGTGTACAATGCTTAAAAGTTCAGGGACCACTTCATTGGGGAGTGGTGCTGACACAGTACTGGGATTGTCAGAGTATGTACGTGATGTGACCTCATCAGAGGTGTAAAGATCAGCCATACCGGTTATACCTCCGTAACAGGCACATGTTCCGTAGGCAATGAGGTACTTGGATTTTTCCCGTAGTTCTTCCAATCTTTCTCTGTTTTCGGCGTTACGAACTGAACCAGAGACAATAGCAATGTCTACATCGTCAGGAACTTCTTTTACATCCATGAGGACTGGTGCATACACAATTTCTGCCTGATCCAGTAATGTTGCCAGATCTTCATGAAGGTCCAGTATGGAAATTTCACATCCTGAGCAACTGGCCAGGGTTTCTAAGGCTATTTTAACCATTATTTACCACTCCATTTGATTGTGAGAGTTTTAAGGCATGCGTTTGGGCCTACATGATCTATGTCAACTTTTCCTTTGATGTCCATAACTTCTTCCACTGCTCCCACCATGTAACCATATAAAAGGTAACATAATGGTCCTTTTTGGGGTAAACCTGTTCTTCGGAGGGTTTGCCGGACAACACAGTCTCTGAAGAGAAGTTTTACAACGGTTTCATCTCCTTTTTCAACGGTGAAATTTTCCTGTCCTGCTGGTTTCCACATCCGATAGTAGAATTCATGTCCCAGGACTTCACCCATTTCATCCATGGCCTGTTCCAGGTTGTCGGTTTTTTCCAGCATTTTCGCAGCATCGTGACCCATTCGTTTGCCTGCCTGGTAAACAATGGCGTTGGCACCTCTTCCTGAAACTTGTTCCAGGGCACTGGACATTGATCCCATGAATTTCATCAGCACGTGCAGTGCATCTTCATAGTCATCTATGTCTCCACCAGTTTCCTTGGGAATCAATTCGGGCTTAAATGTTCCTCTAACTTCTTGTATTGCCATATTAACTCCTCAGATAATTCTTTCCAGAACGTCGTTCACCCGGCGATCAATGTAGAGTCTTTTGGCCACGTGGATGTCTTTATGGGTCATGGCCTGTGCAGGGCAGATCTCATGGCAGGAGAGGCATGCCATACAGTCGTCGACATTAACCACTTCTGTTTTCCATTTTTCTTCATTCATTTTGTACACGTCGTTGGGGCAGTCATCCACACAGGATCCACATCCAACACATGCATCTTCGTCTATCAGGATTTCAACCATTTTAACTCCTCTTTTCCTATTTTTAGACTAACATGTTCTGTTTACCTTCCGAAATCTAATTTTTTTCAGATGAATGTTACTTATATTTTTATAATGACCATTACTTATTAAGTGTTACAACCACACATCATGATGGTTGTAAATATTCTTAAATAATATTAATATTAATGACTAATAAGTATTGTGTAATCTTATATTCTGGTGTTTATTTTATTTGCAGTGACAAAAAATCCGTTATTTGTTATTTATTTTGTTTTAAGAAGTTTTATAGCAATATAGCTTAATATAATACTTTTAATCTTTTTTTAATGATTATAATCTTTTTTATTTTAGTTATGTATTGGTGAAAATACTGATTAATTAAATTCTTTGGGCTTGATGTGTATTAATTAAGGGATTAAATAGTATATTATAATTAAAATCAGTATATTCTAATTAAGAGCAGCATATTCCAATTATAAGCTACTGCTGGAGACCATTTTAAAATGAGTAATCCACGCTGCTTCTTTTTTACCTGGTGGATAACAGGTAACAATTAACAAACGTGCCTGTCCTTCCTGTGAAAATCTGATAGGATTGGTTTTGTAGTCCCAGCGTATATCATTCCCATTGGACGTGACTTCGTAGACGTATTTCTTGTGTTGGGCAAAATCCTTGATAATAGCCTGATCTCCTGGTTCAAGGGAAGCTATGTTGGTGAATAATCCAGAATATTTTGTCCTATGGCCTAAAATACCACATTCTCCTGGTTTACCCGGCATAACACTTTCAGGATAATGATAAACAGCGTTATATGCATTTACAGTATCTGATCGAATGCTTGCATTCAAATTGAGTTTTGGAATGATTAACTGTGCATTGACATAAGATTTGGTTAGATCAGTGGGATCCAGTGCGTTTACAGGGTTGCTCATTTTCTCCTGATAATCTTTAACACTTTTCTGGGCCTGGGTAACGTTTTGCATCTGCTGGTAACCAGCAATGGCTATGCCTGCTGCCAGCGTGACACACGCTAATAAAATCAGGATGGCAATAATTTTATATTTAGACATTTCACTAAAACATCTGGATATTTTCACAAGACTTGTCTTTCAGAGATATCTTCGAACCTTTCCACGAGATATATAGCTTTTTAATGAGATATATAGCTTTTAATGAGATATTTAACTTTTTAATTAGATATTTGGCCTTTTCATGAGGCATTTGGCCTTTTCATGAGGCATTTTCAACCACCAGAAGTTCCTTAACTTTCAGGGCTAACTGGCTTCGGTAGGTGGCTACCTTCCATGGATCATTGATCCAGACATTAATAGTAGCTTTAATACCTGTATCTGTCATTTCTTTTATAAGCACATTTGGTTTTGGTTCAGGAAGCGCCCATTTACACTCAGATGTTACTCTCATCAGGGAGTTAACAGTTTCTTCCAGTTCCAGTTCATAGGGAATGTTAATATCCAATCCAACTCTGCGGGTTTCCTGAGAGGTGGAATTGACATAAACACCACTGGAAAAAATTGAATTAGGGATGGTTATTATCTGGTTATCGTCTGTTTTGATGGTGGTAACTCTTAATCCCAGTTTAATTACCCTACCACTTTTACCTGACATTTCAATGATATCGCCCACTTTAAAACTTTGATCAGCCAGTATGAACATGCCAGCAATGAAGTTTGAAAGAGTGTCCCGGGCAGCAAAACCCACAGCTATACCCACAATACCCAAACTGACAATTATGGCATTAACATCTACTCCTAACTCCTTTAAACTAAGGGTTATAGCTGCGGCAATTACTGAGTATTTGATTATCTCATTTATGACCTGTATCAAGGTCAGTTCAAAATTAAATCGGCTTCCAATTCTTTTAACAATATAAATTGACCATTTAGTTATGATAAATGAAACTATGAGAATTATGGCAATTTTTATAAGGTTAAGGTACAGTGGGTCGGGATCCGTCATTAATCTACCTCAATTATTATGGTTATTTGATGAAATGTTTTAATATGTCCATTCCATTTTGATTCATTTGAATAAGATTTTTTTTTTTGAAGGTTAATGTTTAGAGGGAGCGGTTAATGTTTAGAGTGTTTTACTTCTATACTCATCAGATCTTCAGCTAACACTACTTTATCAAATACTTGTCTTGCTTCTTTTTTCAGAGTGTCACTATCCCGGTAACGGGTGCTTATGTGGGTGAGAATTAATTCTGATACTTCGGCTTCTTTAGCAATCATTGCCGCATGTGTGGTGGTGGAATGACCATTTTCAATGGCTTTTGATTCCTGTGCTGATTCATAGGTGGATTCATGTATTAAAACATCGGCACCGGATGCAAATTGAACCATTTCAGGGCAGGGTTTAGTATCACCTGAGTACACCACTTTTCTTCCCTTTCTTTTTGCTCCGAGTACCTGATCTGGTTTTATCATGGCTCCATCTACTTCCACCGGGATCCCTTTTTGCAGTTTCCCAAAATCTGGCCCGGGCTTTAATCCCAGTTGGATTGCCTTTTCCCTGAGGAATTTAGGAGATCTTTTTTCTTCAACTGAGTATGCCAGGTTAAGGACAGAATGGTGGGTAGGGCAGCATTCAATCAAATATTTATCTGTCTGGAGAACAATACCCTCGGTTACTTCATAAGCATGTATAGGGAATGATAAAGCATAGTAACCAAGATTTTTAATACTTTCAACGGTTTTTATTATTCCTTCTGGCCCGTAAATGTGTAATGGTTCAGTTCTACCTCTGAAAGCCATGGACTGGATCATTCCGGGCAGTCCCAGGAAGTGGTCGCCATGCAGATGGGTTATGAAGATATGATCCACTTTCATGGGGCTCAGTTTAATTCGAGCCATCTGACGCTGAGTTCCCTCGCCACAATCAAAGAGCATTACCTCTCCAAAGGCCTTTAAGGCAATTGATGAATGATTCCGTTTGATGGTGGGGAGTGCGGATGAGGTTCCTAAAAATATTAATTCCATAATTGATTCACCTACCACCATAATTATAAATTAGCTTAAATTCTCTGTTTTAACTTAAATTATATGCTGTTTATTGAAATGATTGTTCCTAATGATTTTTTTATGCATCTATAATTCTATATACTTAATTATTTGATGTTTATTCCATACCACTGGAAATTAAGATGTTTATTCCATACCACTGGAAATTTGTATTCTTAACACTTCTCTCTTTCAGTTTAGTAGTATGGTCATGGTAAAACATGATCTTTTCAAATGAACTGCTGCTTGTCTGGTGAAAATTTATATTCTTCATCCAATATAAATGAGAACAAAGATTTTTAGTATTTTGATAGTATTCATTAAGGAGTAATCCTTTTTTAAGCAGCACTGATTGAGAAATCAACATGATTGAGAAATAATAGTTTTTATAGGTGTGATAATGAGGCAAGACCTGGCTAAGATGGTTTATGAAGATATTGGCTTTGAGGATATAACCACCCGTGCATTGATACCTCCTGGATTAAAGGTTAGGGGTCATATCATATCCAAAGAAGAAGGCATATCTGCTGGAGTTGAATTGGCGGTAGCTATTTTCGCCGAATTTGATGTGGAAACCGAAGTACTGGTGGCAGATGGTGAAAAGTTAAAGCCTGGTCAGATCATCATGGAGATATCCGGTGATCCACGTAGTATTCTCAGTGTGGAAAGAACCGTCTTAAACCTTATGATGCGCATGAGCGGCATAGCCACCCTCACTGACAATATTATTAAAATGGTTCGCAGTGTCAATCCTGATGTTATAGTGGCCGGGACCCGTAAAACAACCCCTGGACTCCAATTTTTTGAGAAAAATGCCATAAGATCTGGTGGGGGAGATACCCATCGCTACCGCCTGGATGACAGTGTTTTAATAAAGGATAACCACTTAGCCCTGGTTGGTGGAGTGGTTGAGGCAATATCCCTAGCCAGAAAGTACGTTAGTTTCACTAAAAAAATTGAAATTGAGGTAGAAACCCTGGAAGAAGCCCTGCAGGCTGCTAATGCTGGGGCAGATATTGTAATGTTGGACAACATGGTTCCTGAAGATGTTAAAACGGTCCTGGAAGCTTTGAATACTGAAAATCTCCGTGACAATGTGATAATTGAAGTATCGGGTGGTATCAATTCAGATAACATTATGCAGTTTGCAAAGACAGGGGTGGACGTGATCTCAACAGGATACATCACTCACTCTGCAAGATCATTGGACTTAAGCTTGGAATTGGAGAAAATACAATGAGCCCTATACATTCACAAGTGCTTTAAGTAGGAAGAATTGTAGGACATTATTGTAAATTTTTATTCTACCTTCAATTATTATTGGGGTATAATGATAAGTTGCCATAAATTTTACACGTAACCTATCATTTAAACCATAGTTTTATATGGTGCAGTTTACATACCATTTAATGGTAAATAAGAATTTAAATCTAAATTAGGAGATTTTTCATGTACGACGAAAGAGAAGACGAATTTGATGAGGAAATTAATCAGGAAGAAACCGAGGAAATTATTGACTCAGAAGAAGCAGTTGAGTCAGATGAAATTACTGAGGAAGATGCTGACAACGAAGTAGACGAAGAAGGAGAAAGTCTGCCTTTTGCCAAAGCAGAAGTCGTACGTTTGATGAAACAGAACCTGGACCGGGATAAGATGATAAGGGAACGAGTCAAAGTGGAAATGAACAAGTTCCTGGGAGAAGTACTGGAAAAGGTCTGTGAGCAGCTAAATGAATATCCTTACACCACAATTGAGTATGAAATGCTTAAAGAATCCATTTATCCTTACCAGAATATTGAAAGGATCAATGAAGAGAAAAAGAGGATATTAATGCACTTACATGCCATAAAAGCAGACTGTGACGCTCTCTCAATGGATGTTAAAAAGACACTTAAACTTAAAGATGTCCACGAAGAAGAGGAAGATCCAGCTTTCATGGATTATTAAACTTTTTAGTTGCAAAAAGTCTTTAGTTGCAATTTAATTAATTTTTTAAATAAAATTTATTTTATTATTTTTACTTTTTTTTGGACTCTATTATTGATCTTGATGGCCCTATATTTTGAATCTATTCAATTTTATCCATTCTAACCCACTTTTCATCCATTTCTATCCAATTTAATCCAATTTTCAATCAATCCCATTCAAATTCAAGACTAATTAAAAACAGCTTTAACATAATTAAAACTGGATTTTAACGCTAAATTTGCTTTAAATAGTTATTTTCATAACTAGTTATGTCATAATGAATTCATTGATTTAAAAAATTAGCATGATTTAGGTGATTTATCATCATCTTCATTATTTTCCAATTCTTCATTTTCAAAGGTGGTAAAGCCAGTTTCCAGATTTTCAATCTCTTCTACAGTCAATTCACTCTTAACTGCAGTCTCATCCATAACCACGCTGTGGCCGAAGGGGTCTTCTAATACCAGGGTGACCTTTTTTTGACCATTTTTCACTCTTTCAATATCTTCCAGTATTTGGACCGCGTTCTTTTTGGCATAATCCTCCTCAGCCCAGGATAATGCAGTTCTAACAGCTTTTTCAAAACGGTTCAGCACTCCTTCTACATTGGAAACATAACCCTGGGATTGTGGTCCTGGTTCCACCTTAAGTCCTATTTCAGGTATGGTAATGGTGGTTGACTGTGATTTAACAACCCTTGCGTTTAAATTATCTTTCCCCACAATTAAGGTGTACTTAACTGGGTCTTTTTGATCAATACAGATAGTATCTGCATGTTTATATCCGCATTCACTACATAAGAGGGTTGATTCCATAATCTCCCCAAAGTAGGGGATTATCTCGGTTTTGGTGGTGACTTCCATACTTTGATGTGCATTGCATATTGGACAGTCAGCAAACATTTTACTCAATTTCATGACTCCTATTCTATTATTTTCAGTTTTTCAGAATTTTTATCAGTAATCACTAATTTTTAGTTTATAATAATTAATTTAATGATCTATTTCTATTAATTAACTACTTAAATATCCTTGAATATTGTTTAATTAGTATTATTTTATCCTTTCAATGTTTTGAATAACTATGCTTTATTAAAATTATTAAATTCATTTTTTGTAATCATTTTAAACTTAAAAATAGAATTAAATGGATATGATCAGTTAATTTGTTATGGGATTATCCGATTCTGTTAACATGACGAATTCTTAATAAAATGTAAATATCCTAATTTTGTAAGTATCCTAATTATAATATAATTCTACTAAATTTCTACTAATGTATTTTTTGGTATTTTGGGTAGTAGCTTATATTTATTTTAGTTTTACCTTCTTTTTTTAGTAGAATATTCATTAATAATATATTTAGTTTATTAATGGAGGTATTAGTTGAGAATATTATTTATGAGAATTATTATTGGATATTACTGGAGAATTGGATATTATTGGAGAAAAATTGAATCTTAACTGGATGGATTCCGTTTTTGGTGAAATTACTTTTTTTTAGCTGGATACGTTTTTTATTTTTCTTCATTGTTGAATTGGTAGAGCAATCCTTTTTCACCCAGTTCTTTGATCATGGCCTGGAGACTTTCTTCATCTGGTGCACATATTTTGTGACGGTGCACGTTTCCAGAAAGTTCGTAGAGTCCTTCCAGATCTTTTTTACGTTTAGGGTTTTCCTGGAGAAGTTTAATGAATCTTTTTGCCTCAGAAGGGTCGTAAACATTGACCTTCCTTTTTAGGGGTTCGCCAAAACCCGGGAGGAAGTAGGAAACATCCATTATGCGGCCTCCATATTTATTGAGGATAATATCGGTCTCCAGATCTAACTGGTCAACTGAATGGCGGAATACCATCTCTTTACAGATCTCTTTAATCAGAGTGAGCATCCTCTTCTTGGTTTCGTTAATACCCAGATTGTTAATAACAGGGACGCGATGTTCCAGGGCCTGTTTAACCAGATAATTATTAATTATGCGGTTTTCTTTGAAATATTCCAGGTGTTTTCCGCCGCGTTTTATCTTCATAGCCCTTTTAACGAATCTTTCTTTATGCACATCCTCGTCGGCTGTCAGTACAAAAAAGTGGATGTTTGCATCTTCTTTAAATTTTTCTATATCTAAAAATCCCGGAACAAGATGCACTCCTTCAATTACCAGATCATCATAATCATCAACTGCCCTTTTTATAACCTTTTCAATTGCAGGGATGACAAAGGAAGCGTGTTCTTCAAAACCGGCACTTATTAAACTGGCAGTATTACCATCATACCGTTGCTTGTCCTTTAAAGTTACATAAGCATCGAAGGAAGATTTGTGCAGGGCAGGTGCATAATCTGGGCCAATGATCCCCCGTACTATTTCCCTTATGAAATCAGTTTCAATTAGATGTTTAATACCCAGCTCTTTAGCTAACTCAGAAGCGATGGTTGATTTTCCAATCCCCGAAGCACTTCCAATGAGTATAACGTAAGGTTTTCTCAAGAGTGCAACCTCCAGATAATTTGTTAATAGGTGTTCACTTGGATTTACAAAAAATCATTTGTTATATGTGTTTTCGTGGAGTATACAAACAAATGATATTTGTAAACATGATAAACGGTGTGATCTGGTTTTAAAATTTAATATAGGGTGATTAAGTTAGGAATTCAATCACTCGTTCAGCACTGCGACGCATTTCGATCCTGATGAGACCCAGGTTAATATCCACGTCTGCAATTACTACCAGTATACCTTCACCAGCATCGATCATCAGGGTTTTACCTTTATTACCTTCGATCATCACCTGTTGAAGTGGTTCATGTTTCATTTCCTCTGCAGAACGTTCTGCAGTACCGAAAACAGCAGAAGCCATTGCAGCTACAAGTTCCGAATCTATATCTGTTGGAACTTCGCTTTCTATTATCAAACCGTCTTTTCCGACCACTAAAGATCCGCTTACCCCATTTATTCGTCCTAAATCTTTAAGTATTCTTTCTATCATTATATGCCTCCACAATAGAATTTACATGCTACCTAAAGTATATATCTTGGTTTGACATTTATTAAATAAATAAGTAATGTAATATTTCACCTATTTCACCAAATTTAAGAGGAGTGATCTTTTGTATTTTGTAACTTCTGTTCAGGACTTGCAAGAACTTAATCCCTACATAATCATCGGATGCGGCGGTGGTGGGGAAAAATTCTCTAATTTCAGCGGAATAGAATCCGTTGGTTTCATAGATGACAATAAGAAAAAACAGGGTAAAAAATTTTGTAATCATATTATTTCGTCCAGTTTAGAGGAAGTGGTGGGTAAAACCGATGCCCGTAGTGTAGCCATAATGTTACCAATTGGTGCGGAAGGATCTGCCCTTAAATATGCGGTTCAAGCTATTGATTTAGGTTTGAATGTAATTTGTTCTTTTAGATCTCTTTCATTAGATTGCAATCAATCCTTACTGGCATTTGCTGAATCTAAAGGTGTTCAAATAAAAGAAATAAGCTCACGCCTTGATGTGATAAAATCAATATTTGGTACCGCACCAGAAACGTGTACTGAAGTCCTACCAAAACTTGATTATAAACCGGAAGTACCGGTGGTTTTTGTGGGAGGTACATCTCAGGAATGTGGAAAAAGGACTACCACGCGTATCCTGGGAAAAACAGCAGCTGAATATGGCTTAAATGCTGGAGTTATATCCACGGATGAAATGGGATTGGAGCAACCAGCTGACCTTAATTTCCGTGCAGGTAGCTTATCTGTAATGGATGTTGCCTCTGCAGTAATGGGTAGCATAAAATATGTTGAGGAAAAAAAGAGCCCGGACATTATATTTGTGGAAGGACAATCCAGCCTCACTGAAAGGGGAAATCCACATCCTCGGGGTTTATCAGCAGCTATACTTGTAGGGGCACAACCTGATGCCACCATTGTCTGTCACAGGTTCAACCACCCTTACCGCCAGCCTGTGGGAATAGCAGAAGAGATTCGGGCCATAGAGGCCGTAGAACCCACCAAAGTAGTGGGGATATCTCTTAATCTGAGGAATTTCACTGAAAATACGTCCAAAGATATTCTATTTTCCCAGTGTCATAAAAAATATGGGCTTCCTGCTGCTGATATTTATCACGGTGGAGCGTCAATATTATTAGATGCGATAATTGAATATACAGGTATAGGGGACGTTGAAAAATGAAGGACATCATGGATTATTTGAAGAAAAATCTAGGATTGGAAGAAGAGGAAGGGAAAGAGGATCAGGAAACCATCATAGTCCCTGACCACTCGTTCTATGAGATAGTTTTAATGAAGGTCCATAACCTTGATGAATTTGATTATGCTCTGGCTCAAGTGTTAGAGGAAAAAAATCCAATTATAATGGACATCAGTATCCTGGAAAAGAATTCTTTAGATGATTTCAAATTAGCAGGAGAGAAATTAAAGGCTTTCCGGGATAACAATGGAGGAGAAGCTATCTTATTGTGTAAAAATGGTAGGAATATTATAATAGTTACTCCTGCAGAAATAAAACTGATCCGAAAGTGAAAAAACTATTCAAATAAGTAAGTATAAAATAGGAAGTTACAATATTTTATTATATTTAATAGAAGATTATAATATGATCAAATAGTAGGATTTGTTAACAATTAGGGGATATTAATAAGGATATGGGGAGATGTAATAAATGGAAATGCCCATAACCAAACCATCTATGGTTTCGTATGCTGACGAGCTGGATTTCTCGAAATTAATGGAGGATCTTGCCAGTGATAATAAAAACGGGTTTATTAGAGTTACTTCACGTTCAGAAGAAGGATATATTCTTTATAAAAATGGAAAACAGGTAGCTGCTTCGTTTGACAGGTTTTCTAAGATAGAAGCACTTGAAAAAATAAGTTCTGCCCTGGGAGTTAAAAATACCTTAATTGAAGTATTTGATGTAGGTCCATCTCAGGTGGACTACCTCCTGGATCTCAATAAACCATACGCCTTTGATGCTGGTTCCAATGTTTACGATGTAATTGGTGAACTGAAAAAAACAGAAACTCCAAAGGAACCTCAAGAAGAAACTCTTAGAGAACCTCTAGAAGAAACTCCAGAGAAACCTCAAGAAGAAACTCTTAGGGAACCTCTAGAAGAATCACTATCTTCTGAAGAACCTGCAGAATCAATATTTACAAAAGAATCTCCAGATAAATTAATATCTTCTGAAAAAGTTCCAGATGAAGATGCATCCTCTGGAAAACATTCAAATGAAAAGATATTACCAGGAAAATCTCCAGAGGAGGAAATACCTCCCATACTGGAAGAATCAAGTAAAATAGAAACTACTGTTGATAATTCATCTGAAGGCACAGTACTCGTAACTGAGGTTGCCGAGCCACCTGTTGAAAAAATTGATTCAACATTAAAAGAAGATTCATCATTAACCGAATCTATTAATGAGCCTAAAATGGATGAAATAAAATCTTCTCATAAGCCTGTTGAAATGAGTGAATCAAAAGATGTGGCACCGGATAATGTTCTCAAGCCACCGGTTACCGATGAAAAAGTAGAAACACCTTCAAAAGTTGAAGATGTTAAATCCTCGGATATTCCAAAAGAAGAGGATGAAGCAAAGCCTATTGATCGTTTGGAACTTCTGAAAAAGTATGGTATTAAAGATGTTCAGGATGATGATGTTGAAAACCTTCTACAATCATATAAGGGCGGTATCATCGATGATGATGATGTGGAAAGGGTGGAATTAGTCCTGATGAACCTCATTAAAAAATCTGTACTGGGAATTCCCAAAATCAAAGGAACTGAAGTCATGGTTTTCCTTGATAATTACAAAGAACTAACTGGAACCATTAACATCATCACCGAATATGAAAGCCAGGGGTTCTTAAACAAAATCATGGGGCAGAGTAGAACTGCCACCAACCTCAGAAGGCAGATCATTAACATAGCAGAAATTGCCATCAAAAAGAGCTTCCGACAGTACCCTGAAGTTGTGGAAAAATTCGAGATCAATGTAGAGTTCAGTTAAGATAACTTATAAATCATGTAGAATTTAGTTAGATGATCTTATAAAATGTAGAATTTATTTAAAGATAATCTTATAAAAATTAGATTTAAATTTATGATGGATTTAGATTTTAAGATGAAAAAATGTTAAAGTGCAATATCTTAGGAGGAATTTGATGACAAGAGTGATAACAGTTGCATCAGGGAAGGGCGGAGTTGGAAAAACAACTATCACTGCAAATTTGGGTGTAGCCCTGGCTACTTACGGAGAGGAGGTCATAGTTCTGGATGCAGATGTGGCCATGGCTAACCTGGAACTGATCCTGGGGATGGAAGGAAAATCAGTGACACTGCACGATGTTCTCTCTGGAGATGCAGATGTTGAAGATGCTATTTACGAGGGACCCGGTGGTGTTAAAGTGGTTCCTGCTGGAATATCATTGGAAGGTCTGCGTAAGATCAAAATGGACCGCCTGGAAAGCGCCCTGGAAATACTCATCGAAAGCGCGGATATTCTCCTTATTGATGCCCCTGCCGGGCTGGAAAAGGATGCACTGGCAGCCATAGCCGCAGCCCAGGAAATGATACTTGTCACCACTCCTGAAGTGCCATCCATCAGTGATGCCCTTAAAACCAAAATAATAGCCAACCGATTGGGTGTGGATATTTTAGGGGTAGTTATCAACCGGGAACAGCACGACAAAACATTCCTCACCATCAGCGAGATTGAAACCATCCTGGAAGTACCAGTAATTGCTGTGATCCCTGAAGACAATGAAGTCAGCCGGGCAGCAGCATTCGGTGAACCATTAGTGGTTAAAAACCCTAAATCCCCCACCAGCAATGCTATCATGCAACTTGGAGCTGATCTAATTGGTGAAGAGTACCAGCCAATTGAACCAGACAAGAAGGGAGTTATATCCAAACTGGTGGAAGGACTGCTGGGAAGGAGATAAAAATTTTAATTTTTACTTTAAAGGAGTAATATGTCTAGATTTATTGCTCTAGCATCTGGAAAAGGAGGAGTGGGAAGAACATCCCTTACTTTTAACTTAGGAGTAGCCCTGAGTCTTTTTGGTGAAGAGGTGGTCATGCTGGACCTGGATCTCATGATGTCCAACATGGATGTAATCACCGGACTTCTAAATCCAGAAGTAACCCTGCACGACGTCCTAATGCGTGACAAGGCAGTTCAGGACTGTGTTTACCAGGTGAATCAGGGAGCTCTGGTAATACCAACCGGAATGCACTTCGAGACCCTAAAAACCATTAATCCAAACTATGTATCCTGGAAAAGGATAATGGAAGAAATTTCCTCCTATGGTAATATATTCCTCATGGATTTACCCTCAGGAATTAACTCCAATATATTCGAGGCTCTGCCTGAAGATACTGAAGCCATACTGGTCACTAATTCCACCATGCCTGCAGTTGCTGATGCTTTGAAGATCAGGATACTCTTAAATGAACTCAACATTGAAATACTTGGCTTTGTTTTGAACATGTGGTACGAGGACAATTTCCTGCTTTCAGTTAATGAAATCGAATCTATACTGGAAGTGCCTATGATCTCTGTTATCTCCTATGACCGTGAGATGGATCGCTCCATAGCACTGGGAAGCTCAGTGATGGAGTTAAACCCTGCTTCCCCCATAAGTAATGAAATAATGCAACTGGCAGCAGATCTGGTTGGCAAAGAATACAAACCAGTTCAACCTGATAATGAGGGGATCATGGAACGGATCAAGAAGTTTGTGGGAATATTGCCCGAAAATAAATAACCCTAACTTCTTAAGACTTTCTTTTTAAAAATTGCTCCGACTTCTTAACATTTTCTTTTTAAAAATAACCCCAACTCTTCTCAAGACTTGATTTTTTTAAAAAAGGAAAAAATAGTTAAATAAAACATATTACTTTTTCTTTAGAAACTGTAGAACTTTAAAAACCATAATAAGGTTTCTTCTTTTAGAAACCATAAAAATTGGTTGCATTCTTTTTGGATAACATTTCTATCTTTTTATCATCCCAACCTGCCATTTTAAGTTGGTGGACAGTTTTAGGGACAGATAATGGGTCTGATGGTGATGAACTCATGTCACTATCCAGCATGAACTTTTCAGGACCGTATTCATCAAATGTTCCTTCCAAAAGTTCAACCGCTTCTTGGGGGGTCATTTTTTGTGGCTGCACTGTAATCCCCAGCATTCCCTCAAAATCAGCCACCAAGTCAATGATGGATTTATCCACATGGTCCACAACTACCAGAGCCGGGTCAATGTTACTGTTGATTATGGAGAGAGTTTTAATGGTAATTTCCCTTTTATTAGTACGGGGAGTGTGCACAGCCACTTTCATATCCAACTCATCTGCCATCTTAAGCTGGGTTCTGAAAACTTCCCTTTCAATATTAGAAGCAGTTTCAAGACCAACTTCTCCCAGGGCAATCACTTCTTCATGGTCCAGGAACCATGGCAGCTTACGAAGTACCAGTTTGTAATCCTGACATATGCTACGGGGGTGAAGACCCAGGGCTGCTTTGAGGGTTAAACCATTACTTTCAGCCCTTTTAAAATCGTTTTCCAGTATACGGTGGAAGTGGTCCAGTACCACTGCCGAGGTGGTCATCCTCATGGGATCATGAGCCAGTGTAAGAGCAGATTCTATTCCAGCAACAGCCATTCTCTCAAAGTCTTCGTAAGGCCTGCAATCAGCATGTATATGTGCGTCTATCATACCAGTTCAACTCCAACAATCTTTTCACGGTTTTCATCTGTATTCTTTAACAATCCAGTTACTAAATCATCCAATTAATTATCTCAATCCACAATTTAATTATCTAAAATTAATTAAGAGGTTTAACCTTATAGTATTATGGAGTTTTATTCTTCTAAATGGGCATATGAGGAGGATTCTTAAATATCTTCTAAATGATTTTTTAAAATTCTATTTTTTGATATTACTGTAATGTGTAATGGATGTAGAAATAGCAAAAAAAGGCTATCTTGAAAAAATAATTAAAAAAAAGAGTGAAATTAAGACATAAATTGTCTAAATGTCACTGAAATTTATCTTATTGAAGATTAAGTCATTAACTTTTCCCGGAACTTCAGATATCAATACACGGACCTGTTCCTGGCTGTCACGTTCCCGTATGGTTACTGTGTCATCTTCAAGGCTTTGATGGTCCACTGTAACTGCAAATGGTGTTCCTATCTCATCAGAACGAGCGTACCTTCGGCCAATAGTTCCTGAAGTGTCTACTTCTGCTATTATACCTTTGCCCCGTAGATTATTCCTTATCTTGCCTGATATTTCCACCAGTTCATCCTTGTTCACCAGTGGGAATACATTCACTCCAACCGGGGCAATATCTGCAGGGAAATGGAAAATATTCCGGTCATCTTCCTGGGTGAATGAGTGGAGGAGCACTGAGTAGGTTATACGGTCAATACCATAGGATGGTTCGATAACATGGGGATATACCTTTTCACCCCTCACAGTTTCTTCAACCTCTTCAAAGGATATAATATCCTGGGTTAACTGGTATGATTCACCCTCCAATTCTAACTCATAAACACCATTTTCATCAAAAGCTTCCTTTATCTGGTTAGAATCAGCTTCCTTAAGGAAATTCAATATTTTTGGAGCATTACCCTTGAATAGGGGACCAAATTTTTTCATATCTGGTTTTGCTGCCATTTTGGTAACGGTTCGTGGTTCATCATATTCAATGAACACTGATAGGTCTTCCTTACTGTACTGGCTGTGTGATTTAAGGTCGAAATCTGTTCTATCGGCGATTCCAATAACTTCAATCCAACCGTAACGGTCAGTGTAGATTTCCACATCCCAGCAGTCAATGGCGTAGTGTGCCATCTCGGTTTTCATGTGTTGACGGAACCTGATCACATTTTCAGGTATTCCCAGTTCCTCCATGAACCTATCAGCCAAACATAACTGGTAAGTCAACATCTGGCTTGATATCACACCTTTGTTGACTGCTTCTTCTGCTGTGATCTGGATGAATTCCCCATCTTCCTCCTGAGCCTGGGCAGTGAACAGGGTAAGAACCTGCTGGGCTACATTCTGGAAATTGGGGTGGGTTTTATCCCTGGGATCTACAAATATTTCTGCTTCTGCCTGGGTGAACTCCCTGAGGCGGATAACACCTTGCCTTGGTGAAATTTCATTACGGTAAGCTTTACCCAGTTGCACCACACCGAATGGAAGTTTACCACGGAAAAACCGTAAGAGTCTCTTGAATGGTATGAATATGCCCTGAGCAGTTTCCGGTCTCATATAACCAGTTTTTTTACCCTTAGCACCGATAAGGGTTTGGAACATCAGGTTGTAACTCCAGACATGGGTAAGGTGACCACCACATTTGGGGCAGGGAATCTCCTGGTTGGATAATATTTCAGTGAGCTCCTGGTTTTTTAATCCTTCCACCTCTTTTTCGATGGCTTCTTTGATAACATGGTCTGCCCTGAATACTTCCAGACAATCTTTGCATTCTGTCATGGGGTCGTTAAAGTGGTCCACGTGTCCTGAGGCCTTAAGTGCCTCTTCAGGCATGATGGTTGGTGATTCGATTTCGTAGAATCCTTCACCCACCAGGTAGTAATTTCTCCACTTATTCATGATCTTATTTTTCAGAATTGCACCCAGAGGGCCGTAATCAAAGAATCCGGCTACTCCGGAGTAGATTTCAAATGATGACCATAAGAATCCTCTTTTCTTAGCAATATTCATAACATCTTCATTCTTCATTATATCCTCTCAAATTTCCTCTCAAATTAGGATAATTTTTTAAATAGTATTAAAGTAAATTTTTAAACACTATTAAATTAAAGTAATTTTGTCTGTTTACGGTCCCGAATCTCATAATCCTGCTTGATTTTACTGGTAACAGGTTTATCCTGGCCCATATATTTACTATCCCTTTCTGGGTGGCCGTAGGGACGTAAAGATGGGCTGGTCATGGTTTCAAATACTATCTGACAAACCCTCTGGCCGGTATAAAGGGCCACTGGCATCTTTCCAATATTGGAAATCTCCAGGGTAATTTTTCCCTCAAATCCCGGGTCAATGTATCCTGCAGTAACGTGCATAGTGATTCCCAGACGTCCCATTGAAGAACGTCCCTCCACACGTGCAACCAGGTTATCTGGGAGTTTAACGGCTTCATAAGTTGTGGCCAGTGCAAATTCACCAGGATGTATTATAAATGCCTCTCCCTTATCCAGATGGAATGATTCCATGTATGATTCAAGATCAGATTTGTCCAGGGGATCAATGCATGGTTTTCGGATTATGCGAAAACCTTTAAATTCATTCCCAATCCTAAGGTCCACAGATGATGGTTGAATCTGCCGGGCTGGATCTTCCAACGGTTCTATGGTGATTTTCCCTTCATCTAAATATTTTATGATATCTTGGTCACTTAAAATAGCCATTTTACCCTTATTCTCCCTTTTTAGTTTCTGGTTATCATTATTTTGTTCTATGTTTCAATTTACACAGAAATTATTAAACATGAGATTTCAAGTCCATGAAATTATGTAGAATTATTAACCATATGAATTTGTTAAATAAACTATTCTGGATTACAAACAATTAAAATTATTTGGATTTTGAATCAAATTATACTTCAATTATACCCTCTTTAATCAATTAAACTATTTCTGAATATTAATTTTGAATAATTAATATTTATTCAACCCTCTCTTTAATCCTTCGAAACATTCCCCTAAGGGTATGTGCCTCCCTTCCGGATATAAATGCTCTTCCTAGCACTCTCCTGGAGACCGTGGATGCATTCTTTTTTTTGTGGGCTGGATAGTCCAGGTGATCCAGTACTTCATCCATACATTCAATTAAGCTCTGTTTTTCGGTTAAAGATGCTTCATCCAGGTCTTCCACTGGATAAGTTTTCTCAGTTTTAAACAGTTCGTAAAATATGATGGCTGCAGCATGGGTCACGTTGAGGACAGGATAAGCGTCGTGGGTGGGAATAGAGACCACAACATCACAGAGTTCTAATTCCTTGTTAGTGAGACCATCACCCTCCCTTCCAAGTATTAATGCAATATCTCCTTTTACATTCAGTGATTGGGCCAGGTTATCAGGGGTTACTGCAATACGGGGAAGATTATAACTTCCACCAGCATTCCCTGTTGTTCCCACTGCAAAATCAATCTCCTTAACTTTGAGGAATTCTGCCAGAGAATCATATTCCTGGCGATTGGAAACGATTTCACGGGCGTGCATGGCCTTGTAATATGAATCATTTTCCAGTTGGCAGGGATTTATAAGCACCATCTGGTATAAACCGAAATTTTTCATGGTCCGTGCTAGGAACCCAATATTGCCAGGAGTTTCTGGCTCCACAAAAACCACATACATCATGTATATCCCTAATTAATCTTTTTTTGTTTAATCATTTCCAATTCTTTTTTTAAAAATTCTTTTTTAAATTTTAACTTGTTTTATTTTTAATTTTCATCACAGGCATTATTTTTAGAATTTTTTAATCAGAATTTTCACCTAATTTAATCTGGCTTCACTAATTTGAATAATCTTTATCGGGTGTGAATCCAGTTTTTCATTTTTCGTATGCCTTTTCTAGGAGTTTGAGTATGTTCATAACTTCCAGGTCCATCCCTTCCTTCTCCAGAGAAGCCCGGATGTTATTTTCACAGAATGGGCATATGGTGATCACTGCATCGACATCCAATTTTTCAATCATCTTAGCCTTAGCACTACCCAGTGCCGCTGCTATTTCTGGTTTACCAGCTCTCACACCACCACCAGCGCCACAGCACTGGTCAGGAACTTCCATCTCAACGAATTCAAGGCCCTTAATGTTTTTCAGGATCTCACGGGGTTCATCACGGATTCCCTGACCCCTTACAAGGTGACAGGGGTCGTGGTAGGTGACTTTCATGTTCACTGGTTTCATATCTTCGGTGTTAAGTTTATCTGCCAAGTATTCACTGATATCCATTACATTAAAGTTGGTACCGTACTGGGGGTAATCTTTTTTAAGGGTGGCTCCGCAACCAGCACAGACAGTGATGATGGTATCATAACATTCAAATGCCTTGGTATTTTTCTCAACCAGCTTTCTGACAGCATCAGTTTGCCCGGTTCGAATAAGGGGAGAACCACAGCAGACCTGTTGGCTGGGCACATCTACAATAACATCATGGTTATTTAAGACATCCAAAAGGGCCATTCCAATATCTGGGAGGCGGTAATCCATAAGACAGCCGGTGAAGAGTGCAATTTTTTCTTTCCCGTTATTTTTATCATTATCTTCTGCTTTTGCACTTTGAGAGTTAACTGCTTTTATGAAACCTTCCCTCATTGGCCCTTCTGTTGGGGGTTCTACTGATCTTCCAGTTTTTTCAATAAGTTCTCTGACTGCACGATGGGGTGGTAATGGTCCAATACCTTCCTGGCAGGCTATTTCCCTTAACTTTTCAATAGCCCCACCGAAGGTGTTTATCTCTTTAGGACAGACTTCCACACACTTAGAACAGGATGTGCAGCAGTATAATCCTTCATCAAATCCTTCTTCTGCCCGATCCGAACAATCCCTTGGATCTAGGGCAAACTTGGACAGGTAACGCATGAAATAGGGTCCTGCAAATTCATCATTAACCTTTAATACTGGACAGGCTGATAAACAGGAGTAACAGTCAATACAACTCCTTAATTTTTTAGTGTTGGTAAGTTCCTCTGGATCTAAAACTGCAGGACACTCGCTAATTCCACATTCGTCTTCTATAAAAAGACCCATATCTTTCACTTTACTGTCCATTGTGCTTCTATCCACAACAAGGTCCTTAATAACTGGTAAATTGATAGGTTCGATTACATCTTCATCTTTTATTTCTCTTTTACATGCCAGGGCCATTTCTCCATTAACCTTCACTGCACATGAACCACACTGGCCCGCCCGACAGGAGCAGCGATAGGCAATACCAGCCTGGTGATGCTGATTGATGTAGTTTAAAGCATCCAGAACTTTCATCTTCTCCTTCTTTTTAACAGAATAAGATTCAGGGTAGGGTTCTTCATCCTCTGAAGGCTGATAACGCATAACAGTTATATTTATCATTTCCATCTCCAATGTGATTTAAATCATTTTTTTCGTTATTTAAATCTCTTTTATGATTTTTAAATCTCTATGATTTTTTAAATTGTGTTTAAATTTTTTAAGAAGTATATCTTTAAATTAAAATCTGTTTAAATCTGTTTTTTTAGTTTATTCAACGTTTAATCGGGATCCATCATAACTCCATTTTGGATTGAGAGTAAAATAGAATCAATAATATTTGGCACTATTCCTATAAAAAATTATTATAAAAAATATATGTTTTCTGAAATTTACAAAGAATTATTTTAAAAAAATATTGTTAAAAAGGATTGTTATTGTTATAAAAAAATGATTGTTTCAAGTTAAATCCACTCTGATAAATTTTGTGGGACTGTTAATTTAAATCCTTCACCAAAAACCAGTAAATAGCCAGTTCATTTTCATATTTCTTATAATCGGGGTAAGTTAGGGAAACCAGATTCCAGTACTCTTTGTTGTGTTTTCTTATCTTGATATGGCACACTTCATGGTGCACCACGTATCTGATGAGGTTTTCCGGCAAGTATCTGAGGCGAGTGTTAAAGTTCACATTTCCTGATGAACTACAACTTCCCCAACGGGTTTTCATACGGCGGAAAGTCACATTATTCACCGGTGAACCCATTCTACTGGATATTTCAGACACTAGTAACTTAACCAGTTCACGGAAATCATGTTCACTGCGAGTTAAATCCAGTTTTCTGTTTTCAGACTCTTTTTTCAACGTATTTATCCGTGATATTTTCTGATAAACCCATTTTTCATGTTTCTTGATTAGACTCTGATAATCTTCAGCTCCAATTGGCATGATAAGGTTGAGAGCCCCGTTTTTAATCTCTAAACGGGCATATTTCACTTTTCTATGGAAAACATGGCACTCGACCTCAATGTCCTGAATTTTAATCTTCATTAGAGTTAATTATAATACAACCTTCAAATAATCTTTTATCCGAAACTTTCCCCTGTCCAGAAATAGTGAATTATAGTTTGGGGGATATTTTAACTCTTTTAATTTAGTTTTTAAGACTTTTAGTTTTTCACTCTCCAATCAATCAGCACTAACCCATTTATCTTTAGTTGAATGAATTTAAAAAAAACCTAAATCTAAATATAGCAGATATTCAAACTTAATATAAGAATCTATATATTTTTTCATATAGCTATTCTAACCTTATAATTTAATTCATCTGTATTTAACTGTTTAATGGGATGTATTAACCATTAGATGTATTAAACATCATTTTATCTTCAAGGAAGTATACCATGAACATCAAAGAAATACTCACAGGACAGGAAAAGGATAAACTGTTTTTAATGGGTAATGAAGCTGCAGTCCGAGGTGCTCTGGAAGCAGGTGTTTCAGTGGCCAGCACTTACCCTGGAACGCCTTCTTCAGAGATTGGAAATGTATTATCAGTCCTTGCTGACGATGCAGGGATGTATTTTGAGTTTTCAGTCAATGAAAAAGTAGCCCTGGAAGTAGCAGCAGCTGCTTCTGCCTCGGGACTCAGGTCATTCACCTTCATGAAACACGTGGGTGTTAATGTGGCTTCAGATTCATTAATGAGCGTAGCCTACACCGGTGTTAGGGGAGGAATGGTAATCCTCACTGCAGATGATCCATCCATGTTCTCATCTCAGAATGAACAGGACAACCGACACTACGCTCGCCTGGCAAACATACCACTCCTGGAAGCTTCCAGCCCCCAGGAAGTTAAGGATCTCATGAAATATGCCTACCAGCTATCTGAAGAATTTGAATTACCGGTTATTCTCCGCACCACCACCCGAGTTTCCCATATGAGGGGTATAGTGGAACTGGGTGCTTTAAATAAGCCTAAAGCGAAGGGGCATTTTGATAAAGATCCTCAGCGTTTTGTACCAGTACCTGAGTCTGCCAGGATAATGCATCGAAATCTGGTTGAAAAAATGTACCAGGTAGAAGTATTATCCAATAATTCCTCCTTAAATCAGCTTTTTGATAATGGAAGTCAAGTGGGGATTATCACCAGTGGCAGTGCCTTTAACTACGTTATGGATGTGGTGGAAGAGTATAATTTACCGGTTAATGTCCTTAAAATAGCTTTTTCCTATCCCTTCCCTGAAAAAAAGGTTCTGGAATTTTTAGAAAATACAGAACGGGTTCTGGTGGTGGAGGAAGTTGACCCCATAATGGAAAAAGAAATACTGGCTATTGTAGGTAAACACCAGCTAAAAACAATAATTCACGGTAAACTGGATGGAATAATGCCTGTGATATACGAATACAGTCCAGATATTGTTTTAGGGGGAGTGGGCAGGATGATGGGCTTGGAAATGCCAGTTGAAACCACATCAGATTCTCTTGAACTTCCCAAAAGACCACCAACACTCTGTCCGGGCTGTCCGCATCGAGCTGCATATTTTGAGGTTAAAAAGGCAGCAGAGGATCTGAATCTGGATGATCTAGTATTTCCCAGTGATATAGGTTGCTACACATTGGGTATAGAATCACCCTATGAAATTGCAGACTATCTTTTATCAATGGGTTCATCTGTTGGAACCAGTTGCGGGTTTTCCAAGGCCACTGATCAAACCGTGGTAAGCTTCATAGGGGATTCAACCTTTTTCCATGCAGGAATACCACCACTCATCAATGCAGTGCACAACAAGAACCGTTTTGTTCTGGTGATCCTGGATAACCGCACTACCGCCATGACCGGTGGTCAACCCAACCCTGGCCTTCCAGTGGATGGAATGGGATTGGAAGCACCTGAAATATCCATACCAGAAATTGTAAAAGCCTGTGGTGTGGAAATGGTGGAGACCATAAACCCCTTGAATGTCCGTAATTCAAAGGAAATATTTAAAAAAGCACTTCAATTTGAGAAAGTGGCAGTGGTAATATCCCAGTACCCATGTATGTTAATCAAGGGTGGGACCCAGAAGGGTAAAAACATCATCATCGATGTAGAGGATGATAAATGCACTGGTTGCGATACCTGTGTAATGGAACTCACCTGTCCAGCTATTTACACCACTGATGAAGATAAAATCAGGATTGATCCATTAATGTGCAGGAAGTGCAATGTATGTGTTCAAACATGTCCTGAGAAGGCCATAAGGGCTAAAAGGATTGATAGTAAGAGGGGAGAGGAGGAATAACAATGAACCCTTACAATATTTACATTTCAGGAGTTGGTGGTCAGGGAATCATCAAAACCTCGGTTATCATGGGGGAAGCAGCCATGAAAAGTGATTTATCTGTGGTGGTGGGTGAAATCCATGGAATGTCCCAGAGAGGAGGAGTGGTGTCCACTCAGATGAAGATTGGAGATTCAAGGAGCCCCATCATTGAAGAAGGGAAAGCAGACCTTCTACTGGCATTTGAACCACTAGAAGCACTAAGGGCAGTTAACATGATAAATAAAGAAAGCTACGTGGTTACGAATACTTCATCAATTTATCCATTTAACATCCGACAAAGTGAACATCCTTACCCTGAACTATCTACCTTACTGGATGAACTGGGGGCTCATGCAAAGAAGGTTATTGCCCTGGATGCTGATGGGATAGCCAAGGAAGCGGGTCACATCCTAGCGGTGAACATGGTAATGTTAGGTGCTGCAGCAGCGGTTCCTGGATTCCCAGTGGATAAAGAGATTATAATAGAATCAATGAAGAATAATCTGCCTGAGAAGAGTGTTCCTATAAATTTGAAGGCATTTGAGGAAGGATTTAAGTTTTGTTCATTGAATCTTTGATATTTTGGTTTAATAATCTATTTAATTTTAAACTAAAATATCCAAGAAATAATTATTCTTAAAAAAACAAAATTTGGATGTTCACCAATCGTAAACATCCTCAGGTGGAATTATAACTGCCCCACCCTTTTTAAGGACTTCTATCCCTGCATCAATATCCTCTGGATGGAGCAGGACAATGGCCCTTTCTTCTTTTTCATCCACAAAGGCATAGAGATAATCCAGGTTTATATTTGAGTCGTCCAGTATTCCCAGGATAGTGCCCAGTCCTCCTGGCTGGTCTGACATCTGCACGGCAATAACGTAGCCCATCTTAACCACGAAGTTGTTTTCCTCCAGGATTTCTTTGGCCTTATAAGGTTCAGGTACAATCAATCTTAAAATACCGAAGTCTGAGGTGTCAGCAATGGACAGTGCCCGGATATTGAACCCTGCATCGGCCAGAACATCCAGTGCATTCCTCATTCTACCCTTCTTATTTTCCAGGAATATTGATAACTGTTCTATTTTCACTTCTAATTCCCCCTTATAATCTAATCATTTTTAATCTTTTTTAAGATATTTCACCAAGTTAGGTTTGATTTTCAATAGATTCGAACTGTAAACTTCAAATTCCCTTTTTTGAAATTATTTGTTTAATCCACGTTTATCAATAACCCTGACTGCTTTCCCTTGGCTTCTAGGTAGTGTTCTTGGTTCTACCAGGGTTACAGTAACTCTCAAACCAATCTCATTGTGGATGAAGTTTTCTATTTTCTTTTTTATCCCCACCAACTCTTTCACCTCATCAGAGAAAAGTTCCGGTGATGTTTCCACCTGTACTTCCATTTCATCCAGGTGCTGGGGTCGGGTGACAATTATCTGGTAATGGGGTTCAATACCATCCATCTTGAGTAGTGCCTTTTCGATCTGGGATGGGAAAACTGCCACTCCACGGATCTTGAGCATGTCATCGGTTCTTCCGGTTATGCGGTCCATTTTAACCATGGTTCTGCCGCAGGAACAGGTCCTTGTTGTGAGGCTGGTAACATCCTTGGTTCTAAAACGAATAATGGGCATTCCCTGCCGGGTCAGGTTGGTCAGGACCAGTTCCCCCTTTTCGCCTTCACCCAGTACTTCCTGGGTTTCGGAGTCAATGATCTCCGGGTAGAAATGATCCTCCATAACATGCAGACCATCCTGCTCTGGGCATTCCAGGGCTATCCCCGGGCCCATAATCTCTGTAAGTCCATATATATTATATGCAGGTGCATTGAAGCGTTTTTCGATCTCCTGGCGCATCTCTTCAGTCCACATCTCTGCTCCAAAACCAATGGACTTTAATTTCATATCCTCACTTTTAAGTCCTTCTTCTTCGGCTACCTCTGCCAGGTAAAGTCCGTAGGAAGGAGTTACTATTAGAACCGTGGTTCCAAAGTCCTTCATTATCTCGATCTGTCTGCGGGTCTGTCCGGTTGAAATGGGTATAACTGTGGCCCCTATCTTCTGGGCACCGTAGTGCACCCCAAAACCACCCGTAAAAAGACCGTAACCATGGGTGTTCTGGATAAGATCCTCATCATCAACTCCAAACATGGTTAGACCCCTGGCCATTATTTCGCTCCATGTTTCCAGGTCTTCCCGGGTATAACCTGAAACAGTGGGTTTTCCAGTGGTCCCTGATGAGGTGTGAACTTCTACAATCTCCCTTCTTGGAACTGCAAACATTCCAAAGGGATATGCAGCACGGAGATCGTCTTTAGTGGTTAAAGGTAATTTCTGGATGTCTTCCAGGGTCTCAATGTCATCTGGTTTAATTCCTGCCTCATCAAAACGTTTTTTATAATAGGGAACATTCTCGTAGGCCCGTTTCACAACATCTTTTAATCGTTTAAGCTGTAATTTCTTCATTTCATCTCTAGATATGCACTCCACTTCTTCATTCCAGATCATTTAATCCACCGGCCAATATATTCTTATTTTTTATTAAAATCAATTTTAAATAGATTAATGAATTTTATATTTAATTTAAACCGTTTATTTAATCTATTAATATGTATAAAGCTTATTTGTCCATTAAATTACTTTTCAGGTTATGCTTATCACTTAAGGTTATCCATTCACGTGGAAACTATTTATAACTGTATCCATCTCGTTTTTATAATCCAGAAGGGGTTTGTCAAAGACGAAGATCACAAAGTATGCACTGTTGTTTTTCTGGAAGGCTATTCCTCTAGTTGTGAAAACCTTATCATTGGGTTTGTAGTTTGCTTCCAGTTCATAGGCAGTGGTGTTATCAATGGTGAGATCACCCTCGTAGTAGATCATGCCATTGGCTAAAATGTTTGAACGCCAGCTAGCAACCCGGTATGTGAAATTTTGCGTTAAAAGATCCTCCTTAAAGACAGAGAAACTGTTATTTTCATCATCTGTAACAGTAACTATTAGAGTGGCCTGATTTGTAGTGTTTGTAACATTCCAACCTTCAGGATAGTCAAATGAGATGTTACCATTGTCAAAATGGTTTTTAAGATTATTCATCTGGGTGGTGGTATTGTTGCTCTGGTTAGAGATGGCTTTATGATCACCCATAAACCACATTGCAGTGGTAGCCACCAGGATAATTAAAATAATAATGCCAATAATACCCACAATAGATTTTTTCCCCAGTATTTTAGGAATAGTTTTTTTCAAATTATTAGAATGGGATTTTCCTGATGATTCAGTGTGTGGTACTCTAAGCCGGGTAGGACCCCCATTTCCCTGTTTATTATCACTAGTTTTTTTGGATTTAAGGGAATTAACTTTACTGGAAAAGGAATTTTCTCCATTTTTCAGTTTTAAAGAGCCAATTTTTTCTTTAATATCTGAACTGGCTTTTCCCAATTTGGATGTTGAATCCTTTTTCTTGGTATTGTTTCCTGGTTTTCTTAATCGAGGAGGACCATCTTCGCTCAATTATTTCACTACCCTTTTTTCTATTCTATTCATTCATTAATCTCAAAGATAATTTAACCCTATTTATTTTAACTCTATTTATCAGGGGCAATAATGGGTTTTTATTGTTAACATTATTTAAATTTTGATAAATGAGTATAAGCTTCATGTTTTAGGCATACATGTGATATAATTCCGTGGATTGATAATAACCTTATTTATAAAAGTTTATATATTGTTGCCAGAGATTCAATAATCATTAATAATAATGATAAAATTATTAGAACTTAGGTTGTGATTTAAGTGGATTTAATGATATTGAGTATTGTTGTTTTAATATTTCTCCTGATAAACGGGTATGTGGGTTATGTTGCCTGGCGTAGAACTAAGAATGCAGATGATTATCTGGTGGCAGGGAGGGAAACACATCCCTTCATCATGGCCCTGAGTTATGGGGCCACATTCATCAGTACCGCAGCTATTGTGGGATTTGGAGGAGTTGCTGCTAATTATGGTATGGGAATCCTGTGGCTGGTGTTTTTAAATATCATCATTGGAATATTCATTGCCTTTGTGTTCTTTGGAAAACGTACCCGGAAAATGGGTCATAATTTAGGTGCTTTAACTTTCCCCGAGTTTTTATCAAGGCGTTTTGACAGTAGATTTATCCAGTACTTCTCTGGTGCGATTATTTTTATTGGAATGCCATTATACGCGTCGGTTGTGCTAGTGGGAATGGCCAGGTTTGTGGAAACAACGTTGAGTGTGGATTACAATATAGCTCTGGTTGTAATGGCTATCATAGTCGCGGTATACGTTATTTTTGGAGGGATCAAGGGTGTGATGTACACCGATGCCCTTCAAGGTAGTATAATGTTTTTTGGAATGATATTCCTGCTCATAGCAATTTACTGGATCCTGGGAGGAGTAACTGATGCCAATCAGGCACTCACCAATTTGGTGAATGTTGTTCCCCAGAAAGCAACTGCAGCAGCTACTGCAACAGGATTCACTGGTTGGACATCCATGCCTTCCCTGGGGAGTCCATTCTGGTGGACATTAGTCTCCAGTTTGATCCTGGGAGTGGGTATAGGAGTTCTATCCCAGCCCCAGTTAGTAGTGCGGTTCATGACTGTTAAATCAAATAAGGAGTTAAACAGGGGAGTTTTGATCGGGGGAGTATTCATATTTGTAATGACCTTTGGAGCCTACGTGGTAGGGGCACTTTCAAATGTTTACTTCTTCCAGACAACTGGACAAACTGCGGTTCAAGCAGCAGGAGGTAACCTGGATAAGGTTATACCTACATTCATAGCTGCTGCCATGCCACTCTGGTTTGCATATCTATTTATGATCGCACTCCTGTCTGCTGCCATGTCCACCCTTTCTGCACAGTTCCATGTCCAGGGAACTGCCCTGGGAAGGGACATATATGAGACGTTGGTGCGTAAAACTGGAGGATCATCAGTAAGAATGGCCCGGATAGGGATAGTAATTGCAGTTATCATTGCAGTACTTCTTGGATTCATATTACCTGCCAGTATAGTAGCTTTGGGAACTGCCCTGTGGTTTGGTATCACTGCCGCAGCATTCCTGGCAATTTACGTGGCAGCACTGTACTGGAGAAGAGCCACCAAAGAAGGTGCAATTGCAGGATTAGTTTGTGGTGCGGTAACCAGTTTGATATGGTTGTTATTCGGCTTTAAAAAAACAGCAGAACCTTTAGGAATCTCCAAAGCTTTAATGGGACAGTCAACCATCATCACATCTGTACCATGGCCCACTGTAGATCCCATGGTTGTGGCCCTGCCAGTGGCAATTATTGTTACCATTGTGGTCAGTCTACTTACCAAACCCCCTGAAAAGGAGTTCCTGGATAAGTGCTTTGAGGGAGTGGACCAGTCCCGGGGAAAATAATCCTCAGGATTTTAATCTCCCCAATCCTTTTTGAAAAATTCAAATGAGGTAAATGTTTGAAATGATGCACTGTTTGAAAATGATTAAACCTAAAATGGAGTATAATTGATTTCAATGAAACTTGTAAATTATCAGTATAAAAAAACCAGTAAACTTAGTTGGGTTGAAGTATTCCAAAATCCATGCCCCATAAGTGTTCACACTTTCCAGACTGGATCCGTGATTATTAACCGGAAAGGCACTTTAAATCCAGATCACCCCCGTGCTAGGAATGTTGAAGACCAGGAAATTGAGGTTCCCATACTGGCACACTGGATACACCACCAGGAAAAGGGTGACTTCTTACTGGATGTGGGACTGGATTCCTCCTACTTTAAAGACCCCTGCGGAGGATTAGAAGGAACTTCTGTAGATGAATATATGCAGGAAGAGGATGAGAATATTGCATATCATCTTGAAAAAAAGGGGATAAACATTGAAATGGTGTTTTTAAGCCATTTACATTCTGACCACGCAGCTGGGGTGAGGGAACTTCCTAAAAATATTCCCTATGTAACTGGTAAGGGTGAGTATATGGAATACCATCCAGAAGTTCATGGTGATTTTTTAGAAGGTTTAGAAGAGTTATTTGAAATTGATTATTCCCTGGCACAGAACATGCCCTTTTTAGGACCCAGTGTGGATCTATTGGGTGATGGATCGCTATGGGCATTTCATACGCCTGGACACACCTCTGGACACAGTTCATTTCTTGTGAATGGGGTGGATGGTCCTGTTCTCCTGGCAATGGATGCTGCATTTATCCGTGAGAACCTCAAACTTGGTGTGGCTCCCAGTGACTACACCTGGAATACAGAGGTGGCTCAGGAAACCCTGGAGAAAATTTTAACATTTTTAAGGTTGTATCCGCAGGTTAGGGTGGTCTCGGGTCATGATGATTAAATCTTTAGTTATTAAACCCCTAATTACTTAATTTTCTCTTAAAATAAATATCAATCTATAAAGAAAAGTTTCAGCTTGCGAGCAACTTTTTCAGGGTCACCCGTCACAAGTGGACCTGTATGGCTGAGTCCCTGTAATTCAATGCGTTTTACATTTGGGAGAGTTTTTTCTAATGCATCAAAAGTATTTTTTAAAAATTGGGGGCTTTCACTTCCGCCGATTAATAAAACTTCTGCCTTGACTTCTTCAAATGTTTCAAGTTTTCCCTGCATTTCACTAACAAGCTCATAGTCATAGTGAAAATCTGGAACAAGCACAGTAAATGGCACATCATCACCTTTAGTAATCCTGGAATCAATTGCATAGTACATCTGGAATAATCCAACGAGCACTGAACGTGGAAGACTGGTAATCCATTTAGGTAATCCAAAATAAATCCCAAAATCTTTTAACATAGTAACAGTTGCATCTGAAAGTTTTCCTTCTTCAATTTCTTTGTCAAACTTCGGTACAAATGATAAAATTTTCATTATTGATCCGTCAATATCAAGAGGAGGTTCATAAAGAGCTACTTTTTTAATTGCAAGTAATTTTAGCGCAGCTTCAAGAGTAATTAGAGCTCCAGAACTTAGACCAAAAATATAATGAGTTCCTGTTTTTTCAATTATAGCTTTAAGGTCTTCAATTTCTCGTTCCATGCTGTAATTCTCACCAAATGGCCCGCTCAGTCCACGACCACGGCGGTCTGGAATATAAACGGTGAAAAAATCAGATAAAAATTCGCCAAGTTTCATGAAATGTTGTGAAGCATTTGCACCGCCATGCAAGAGAATGATTCCGGTTCCTCTACCCATTTGTCTGTATCCAACCTTAGTTCCGTCTTTGGAAGTTACGAAACTAGTTGTGTATGATTTTTTTATAACCATGAATAATTTCCCTCATATTTTCAAATACTATTCCTATTCTCATGAATTGCTTAATTTTATGAGGTTATTATAATTTAATTTTAGTTGATTATTCAGAGTATTTAAGGTCACAATATCTTCTATTCCAGAATATGTTTTGTGGACACATTGTCTCCACTATAAGGTGTTTGACGGTCATGAGGGCTTAAAATTGTTTTAAGGTTTGAATTATTCTTTATATTCATATATATTTTAACGTTGTGTAGATCTTCTGGTCAGGAATCTTAATCACTGATTGAGGTATTATATTTAAGGCCAGAGTTACTAATTTGTAATATGGAAGATCGGGAGAAAAGCATAGCACATTTGATTGAAAAAAATGCTGTAGATTTCTTCATGAATTTGGGGCGTTTGAATCAGGATGAAGTTTACGACAAGCCTGAAATAAAATGTATTTTAACCCCAAAATGGGAAAGTCGTATTTTTATGGCGAATTTCGATGAAAAAGAGGCATCAAAATTATTTCATAGGATTATTTCTAAAAGTAATCAGTTGAATATTTCTCCTCTTTGGTATGTTTCTCCATTTTCTCGTCCGTTTAATTTAAAAAAACTCCTTAATGATCATTATTTTTATTATCTGAAAGATTGGAAGGCAATGGCTATTGATCTAGATGTTTTTACTGAAAATTTTGATATTCCTGAAAACCTTGAAATCAAAGTTGTTTCTAACATTTCTGAACTCAAAAATTGGGTTAATGTGTTAGTTAAAGGTTTTAAACTCGCAGAAAATAAAATAGAATCATATAAAAATTATTTTACCAATCTAGGCGTCGAACAACCTCTTAATTTTCAATTTTATTTAGGGATTTACAATGAAAAACCAGTAGGTTCTTTAATACTTTTTGAAGGATCTGATGCTGCAGGAGTATACTATGTTTCTACTTTACATGAGGCTCGAAGAAAGGGCGTCGCTGCAGCCATGATCACTAAAATCCTTTATGATGCTAAAAATAAAGGATATAGAATTTGTGTTTTGCATGCAAGTGAAGAAGGTTACCCACTTTATAAAAAAATTGGATTTAAAGAGTGTTACACAACTAAGATATTTAAAATGGATAGAAATCTTTAAAATAACAAAAAGAACATTTCGAAGTAATTTTTCTCTTAATGGGGAAAAAATATTAGGTGAAACCTTTGAGAATTCGACATCTGTGAGAGAATTTGAATCTTCCTAATCCTCATAATTTTTTTTAAGTTTTTGAAGATGTGTAATGATTTAATCTTTGAATTATCATTCTATTCCAGAATGCATTATGCGGACATTTTGGTTCGCAGTGTAGGATGGTTGAAAGTCATGAGGTTGAAAGTCTTTTTAGAGTTCATTTTCCTTTTATATCAGTCATTTTAGTTTTAATAGCTTTTTAAGATTTATTATTTTTTGATAAATAATTTATATCATATAATAATAATCATATTCAAGAATAATTTATTATGTGGGGGTGTAAAATGGTTTCTAATGAAGATATTAGCAAAAGGTTAGAGGCGGTAAGAAGGGGATTTGACCCTGATACGGAATTGGAAAAATTAATCGAAATGGAAAGACCTCTTGAATGGGTTGATAATGCATGCATTATTGATTTTGATTATTGGCCGGTTAAAGATCTATCCATTACTATCAAAAATATGTTTGAAGATGCAAATTACCGTTTAGAGGAAGGCACACCTATTGATGGTATTTATGGTACTGGAAGTGCTTTGGCACGTTTAGTAGTTGGATATATGGCTTTACGGTATAGGTTTAAAATTGAAATATATTCAGAAAAGGATAATACGTTTTTAAAAATTTCCAGAGCAATTAATAATTGGTCGGTAATTATTTTCAGTGGTCTTGTTTATGGAAACGCACTTTATAACGATACTTTCAAAGGAATTATTGACGTCTTGAAATATTTACAACCCAATTATGATGGTTACATAGTATGTCAAAAGTGTGGAGGTTATTACAAATTACAACCCGGAGAACTTCCTGAAGATTTTGACGTGTGTCAATGTGGGGGAGAACTTGAATATTATCCTTCCTCAAAACCTCAAATCAAACCACCCGAATCAAACTCGTTGTGGAACACAATAGACTCATTAATTCCCACGGTAACTTTAATTATTCTTTCTATAGTGGGTATAGGGCTTTTTTTATGGGATAACTCCTCTAAACTTTTTTATATCCTCCCTTTAACTATTTTAGCTATTCTAATTGTATCAAGTTATACTATCTATCATTTCATACGGATGATTATTAAGAGTTAATTTAACTCAATTAACCATTTTTATAACGTAATTATTAGTTTATCTCATTCTTTTATAAATTACTTAAAAATATGTAATAGACAGCAGCAAATACTATAAAAATTAGTATATTTGTCGTTAATATTTTCTGAAAATCGTTTTTAAAATATCTAAAATCTAAAAAGACTACAATAATCAGTGCTAATAGTACATAGAATATATTTATAATTAAATTTGCCATCTAAATATCTCCCCTTTGATAAATTAAATACAACTCAAAGAATTCTAATTGACCTGTATCTATTTCATCGGGTTGTACTTTAAATAAAATAAATTCATGATTAGGTAAGATAAAAAAAATCTAGTTTCAGTGATATCTTGGGTAATGCTATTGTTTTTTTGCAGTGTCTCTTTCTTGTGATGCTTGTTCTAGGCCCTGTTTCCAAGCTATTAATCCCTTGAATACTTCGTCAATATCAACTTCTTTTCCATCAATAGTGGGGTTTTTGTATTCTATGGCACCCTCAGCTGAGAAATCATCTTCTGATATCAAAATTCCGAAGTCCCGTTCTATCTCTGGTTCAATAACATCGTCCAATGGGTTGTCTAGCCGTTCTTTTACATCTATTCTCAAACCTTCCAGAATATCTTCTGTTTCTGTGGTTACTTCAGTGAATCCTATAACGATAATTTCACGTTCATCAAAGGCATTTATCAAGCTATACATCTTATTTTTTGTACCAAATCCAACAGTGTGATACCAAGCTTTGCGGAAATCTTCGTATGTTTTCCCCTCTTTTAAACGCCTTTTCACAATTGCCACACTAATCACAATATCACCCTTGTTAAGCCGGTGGTTGGCGGAATTTTTCGATTGCGGAGCCTATGGTGCCACCAATGGCCCCTACTGTTGCATATAAGATTATGACTATGATGGCTTCTATTACTCCTGTAACTGGCCAAAGCTGTTTTGCTATGTCTCCTAACCCGATGAGGTATAAAATCAGTATGATTGATCCTCCTATAATACCACCTACCATACCAACTAGTGCTCCATGTATTGCACCGCTTTTATAATCTTCATCAACTCTGTAACCGACAACTATTGTTGCTACCACAAATCCAATTACACCTCCAATATCTCCTGCAACTTCTCGAAGAATAAGCCATAAGATTAGCGATAACAATAAACCTCTTTTCACAGTAGTCCATTTTATTTCTACCATATTATCCCTCCTTTAGACCATATTAATAATAATATATTTGGTTTTATGGAAAAAATGTGGTTTGGAAGTATGAGGTCTCAATGGATGAGTAGTAAAAATTTAACAATGAACTAAATGTTTTCGTTGTTTATATATGATTTATGTTATAACTTACTAATTCTAGATATAATTATTAATCAAACTCTTATAAAACCATTGGGATAGACTTGTGGATTTGCACACCAGATCAGACACTCTGTTGATGGTTGGTGAAATTATAGTAACATTTTTGGGATATAACGATAATATGTTAGTGATTAATTTGATAGGGGGTGTAATTTAAGAAAATAGTTTGAGATTATCATACATTAATATTAAAGTAATAGAAATTAGGAATTTTTTTTATAAAATTAGCTTATAATTTCACAATTTAAATTATGCACTTGGAGGCTGTTAATATGGAAGATTATAATATAATATGGAAGGGGGGCATTGCTTTTATAGGTCCTATGTTATTGGTGCTTTTAGCATGCTTTAAATATACGGATCCTAGTTTCACATGGTTGGCATTCTTATTTTGGGCTTTATTGCCATTGCTTATGATCCATGAAACCGAAGAATATGTTATTAGAGTTAATGGAGGAATTACTGAAGGTGGATTTCAAGAATATTTCAATACAAAGACTTTCGCTAGATTAAATCCGCCACGACCGGATTATCCTCTAACTAACGGATATGAATTATTTACTAATGCGTTTGCATGGTTCTTTGCTATAATCAGTGCATTGACAATATACATAACACCGTGGGTTGGAATAGGTCTCATTGTATTCCTTTTCATTATGAACGGAATTATGCACACTGCAATATTCCAATTTACAGAGAAAGGAGCTAATCCTGGCTTTTATACTACTTGGTTAATCTTAAACCCTTACTCAGTGGTAATACTATTCTATGCATACACAACCAATGCCTTTACTACATTGGATTATATCGTGGGCATTATATTCGGATTCCTCGTTTTCCTTGCATTTCTTTTAACCACAAGAAGCAAACTTAAGTCCTTTGAGCTATCACAAGAACCCGGAGAATCACAAAAATAAGATTGGAACTTAATTTTAAATTTAGTAGTGTAAAATTTAATTTTACACCAATTCTTTTAAAATAGATTTAATTTTACACCAATTCTTTTAAAATAGATTTAACTCTAGAAATTATTTGAAAATTGTCTAAAAATTTAAAATTTTTATTTTTCCTCTTTTTATAAAAACAAGTAAATTTTGTAAAAAATTTGAAGGAGTAACTGCAAAAACATTGTGTTTTAACAAAATTTATTAATTATAATATCCTTTTGCACAGTTCTAGGTTTAACTTGTCAGTATAAATTGAACTAAATATAATTTCCAGTTGAGAAATAGTAGAAAAGATTAAGTTAAGCGGTTTTTTTAAAAAAATATGGGTTATTTATAACCCCGCTCTTTCAACAATTACATCTGCAACATTTTTAGCTGATTTGAAGGGGAAATCATCTGCAGTTAACACCTGACCGGCATCACCTGCTTTCAGCTCAACATTCCCTGATTTGCAAGTGGTTTCTGCCCCATCTGGAAATGAGGATAACAGTGCTTCTGGTGTTGTTATGGGGAAATCGGCTCCTGACAGTGCTCCCACAATCTGTGCATGTATTTCTTCTTTAACTCCCATTTTTATCATCTCCATGTTATAACTAATTACAACTATAACTATCGTTAATTAGAAATATATACTAAACCGTCATTAAAATATACTAAGTGCACTTTTATACACAAATATAACCTTAAGGGTCATAAAGAAACCTTTATTATCTGCTTACAATCTATATAAAATCATGGAAAATGTGAATAAGATGAGTAATTCTGGAATTTACGATACTCCTGCTAAATTGGAGGCAATTCATCGTGATATCAAACGGTTAATGGAACGATCCAATCAGGAATATCTAAATTTAATGATGGCTAATTTAAGGAAGGATTTTTTAGATTCATTCACAGCTTATATTGATGGTGATATTGAAAATGGTCTGGAAAATGGAATGGTAGATCCATGTCCCATGAGAGACACCTGTAAATCAATATTCACCGATTTTTTAGAGGACAATTCAAAAAACATACGCCATGGAAATATTTCCAATGAAGTTATCACTGGAAAAAGGGATGAACTGAATAAAATACGAAAAAAGGCATCTTTTGATGATTGTGATATTTGTTTTAGGGAAGTTAACTCTCTTTTTGAGAAACAGTTAAATCTCATAGGTTCGTTACAGATATACAATTCTAATGATGAAATTAAGACAGAAATATCGGTTATCAATGAGGAAGAAATTGTTAAAAGTGTACTTGAGCCTTTATCCAATAAAATTAGGCTGCAAATACTCAAATCCATGGCCTCCAAAACATATAGCTTTTCAGCACTTTCTGAATTAACTGGACTTCGTGGAGGTAACTTACTCTTCCACATCCAGAAACTCCTGGAAAGTGATCTCATCATCCAGCGACATGAACGAGGGGACTACATGATCACTAAAAAAGGATTTAATCTAATTTCCCTGCTGGCTGATTTTCAACAATGTCTGGAAGATTAAATACTCTAATATTATTTGGGTATTTTACGTGATATAAGACTACAAATGCCTCTATTTTACTTAAATCATAAATACATTCAAATTTCTGAACATTAATTACCAGTTTCTGACTTCCAAATTTCAATACAATCTTCTATGGTTAAAGAAGTAGGACTTTCTACAATTTCTGCTTCTAATTTTGTTTTTTGAAGAGAATCTCTCAGGGGGCCGTACATATTGGCTGCTTTAAGCTTGATCCCCCTACGGTTTAATTCATCGTAGAGATCCTCTAACATTTCAGTTCCAGAATGATCAATGAAGGATGTGGCCTCAAAATCTAGAATAAGTAGTTTTGTATCCGCATATTCATGATCTGCCATGTTAAGAATGTTATTTTTTATGTCTTCAGTGTTAAGGAATATTTGAGACCCATCAACCCTGACAATGAGTATCTCTGGTATTATATGTGCTTCCGGTCGTCGTTTAATATCTAAAAACTGATCTTTACCGGGCATTTTTCCCAGCACTGCTATGTGAGGATTGTACATTTTCTTAATCAACCCCACCACTGATAATATTACTCCAATCACGATGCCTTCCAGTGCCCCAAAGAACAACACAACAAGTAAAGTAACTATGGCAATGGCAAATTCTATCTTACTGAAACTGTAGATCTTGCGAAAGTGTGGTAGATCCACCAGACCCTTTATAATAAATATTACAATGGCTGCCAGTATGGTCTCAGGTAAGTTGGTAAAAATGCCGGTTAGAAATAACAGGACCAGGAGAATAACTAGTCCAGATATAGCTCCTGCCAGTTGGGTCTTAGCACCACTATCATTATTTATTGCAGTTCTAGATAATGCCCCACCAATAGGTAATCCCTGGAACAACCCTACCGCAACATTTGACATTCCTAAAGCTAATAACTCCTGATTTTTATCAATTTTATAACTGTTTTTGGTTGCATATTCGGCTGCAAATAAATATCCTTCCATGTAACTTATGAGAAAGACTGTAACCGCCAGTGTAATTAAGATATTCACATCCAACAGGGAAGGATCGGGAATTACAAGGGAAGGTAATCCCTGAGGAATTTGACCGACCACACTTACTCCTAGAGCGGTCAAGTTGGTTAAAGTAATGAGTACAGTTGATCCTAAAACCAGGAAGAGTGTGTTAGGTAATTTTGGAAATTTTTTGGTTGCCAGGTACAAAAACAGGATTCCACCCACACCAACTGCAAGGGTAGGTAAGTTAGTTTGATCTATATGGATTAAAAAGTAATATATGCGTTGAAAAAAAGTTCCAGAACCTCCTGATATTCCGAATAACTTGGTAATCTGGCCGGAGGCAATGAATAATGCTATACCTGCCAGAAAACCAGTTAAAACTGGCTTGGATATGAATTTAACTATGAATCCTAATCTTAAAACCCATGACAGTAGGGCTAGGAGACCGGCTATAACTGCTATCAAGGATGCTATCATGGCATACTGGGCAGTGTTGGGGATCATCAAAGAACCCAGTGTGGAACCGACCAGTATGGAAAGGGTGGAGAGTGGTCCAACTGATAACTGGCGGGATGTTCCAAAAATGGCATAGACTAAAACCGCAACCATTGCAGAATATAAACCAATTTCCGGTGGTAGATTAGCTAAAGATACGTATGCAATGGATTCAGGGATTATAAATGCCCCGACAGTAATCCCAGCTATTATATCTGGCCGTAACCAGTCTTTATTGTAGTTTCGGGCCCATCTGGTTATGGGAAGATATGATGATAGGGATTTCATAATAACATCCTGCAAAGTTTAAAAAATTGTTTTAATACATATTTTGTTGATCTTTTTAATTAAAATTAATTAATTTTTAGATTTATACGGATTTAACAAATAAATTTCACAATTTTTTTGTTAAATCATTTTTTTATAAAAGGATTAAATGATAAAATTGATTATTGTTCACAACTATATTTTTAACATAGTTGGATTTGGGTAGATAGTATGGATAAAGATAACAAAGAAAAGATTCCTGATGAAGAAGAAAAGTTATCTGCTGAGATGGAAAAACAGTTATCTCCCCGTAAATCTTTATTTAGAATTTTAATTGCTATTCTTGCATTCCTCTGGTTTCTGGTTGGTGGTTCAGCTCAAACAGTCCTATCCCTATCTGGGGGAGCACTGGGCCTATCTGGTGTGGTCACATTCCTCCTTAAAAATCCAATTTCATTTTTAATAATAGGGTTTATAAACGTTTTTTTAGGTTTGATCCTGTATATTTTTGCCATTTCCTTTATTCTGGTATCAATTTTCCATTTTTTATGGTCAATCAGATGGTTTTATGGTTATAAAAAATACAGGCATTTAAAAGTTCCAGAAGAATACCGAACCACGAATGAAAATTAGGTGTATTTTTGAAATAATGTTGAATTACTATGAGAATTGGTATTGGGGTAATGAATTAGTATTTAGGCCATTTGAACGAGTATTTGGCTGTGAGATTTAGTATTTTATTTGAACTGGTATTTGGCTGCGAGATTTAGTATTTGGGCAGAATAAACTAATATTCGGCAGAATTTATTTTATTTTTCATTTTCATCTATAACTTTCTGCACCAGTGCAGAGTCAACATAAGCCCGGACTTCAACAATAACTTCTTTCTTGAAGTAAACCACCCAGCAATAAGTGTTGTTAAATGGTTTTCCATTTAAAGCCGTGGAAATGGATTCCATTTCTACCACTGCAGTATCATCATGAAGGAGAACATTTTTAACCTTTAAAATCACTCCTTCTTCCAGTATCCGGTTCAATCGCCTGAATGTATGGGAAATGAAATCTTCTTTACTATGATAAGTTCCAGCAAGGGGATGAGTTCCCATAACAGTCCAGGAAACATCATCTGAAACATGTTCAAAAAAATTGTCACTGTTCCCGTTTTCAAGATTTTTAAATAGATTCTCCACCCTTTCAATGTTCATCATTTATTTCACTCCTCTAAATCCAGTTTTAAGTGTTATTTCTAAATGTGAACGCTCCAATCTAAAATGTTACAGTTATCCATTTTACCATTATAAACGGTAAACTCATCTTCTCAATGCAATCAACCTCAAAAACCTTTATCATTTGAAACGTAGTGGATTGAAAATATTAGTTGCATCTGTTTGTTTACCAGTAATCAGATCAGCTATGACCATAGCTGCTGTCGTGCCATTGGTCATACCCCAAAATCCAAATCCCGCAGCAACGTATATTCCCTCTTGGGATGTCATTCCAATCATTGGAAGTCCATCATCAGTCACACTGTCTTTACTTGACCATAAATACTCGACTGATTCAACATCCAAGTGCTCGTGTGCATATTTTTCAAGACGATGATAGTAAAGACTTCTATCTTCTACATTCACTGGGCTGTGTTCCCCAGCTACTAGGATCATTTCTCCTTTGTCTGTAGGTGTAGAGCGATATGTGTGTACCGGGTAAGAGTCAATGAACATTCCATCAGGGAACTCTCCCTTAACATATACACCTATGACGTAGGATCTTTCGGAGTGTAAATGTGCTTGAAGTCCATCAGGATCATATACTGGTGAATGGGTTGCAATTACAACATTATGGGCCATAATTGACCCTTGATCAGTGACTACTTCCTTAAGTTCTCCTTCTTTCACAGTGATAGCACGGGTTTTCTCAAAAACATAACTACCGTCTCCATCTAAGTCATTTGAAAGGGCCAGAAGATACTTACGTGGATGGAATTGAGCCTGATTATCGTACTTAATACCGGGCCCAGTTTCAAATGGTAAGTGCACATTATCTACCCATAACACAGGGAGCCCTAATTTTTCAGCAGCTTTTGCTTCCTTTTTAAGCTCATCAACCTTTTCAAGGGACTCATTGAAGATGTATAATGGAAGACGGTGAAAATCACAGTCAATGTCATGTTCTTCTACAATTTCCGAAATTTTGTCCAGTGCGTTACTGTTTGCATTGGCATATTTCTGAGCCTTAACTATCCCTAACGTGCTTATAAGATTGTTGTAAATTTTACTTGGAGAAACACTTATTTTGGCGGTGGTGCCAACGGTTACATCTTTAACTACCCTGCCTGCTTCAATAACAGCTACAGTGTAACCTGCCTTTTTTAGCAGTGTTGCTGTGGTGATACCCGCGATACCTCCCCCCAGAATAGCCACATCAACTTTCAACCCTTCATTTAATGTGGGGAAGTTTGTAGCAGGACACATTTCTAACCAGAAAGATGATTCATTGTTTGAATTTTTTTCTTGATGCATCATTGAGTCACCTGAACCTTTAACTTAATCTATGTTTAAGCTTAAACTAATATTTTTGAAATTGTAATTTATTTTAAATTATAAAACCTAAATAATTAAAGATGTGATTAAATGGATGGGAAAAAACAGGCATTATCTCCAATTTTTGTTTCACACGGGGCACCCACTCTTCCTTTAGAAGATATACCTGCCAGGAAGTTCCTGAAAGAGTTGGGCCCGCATTATGGTAATATTAAAGCAGTTCTTTGCATATCAGCCCACTGGGCAACATCCATCCCTACAGTTAGTGCTGTGGAAAAGCCAGAGACCATCCATGATTTTTATGGATTCCCTGAAGAACTTTACCAGATAAAGTATCCTGCTCGTGGTGATCCAAAACTAGCAGAGCATGTGGCAAAGCTCATCCAAGCTGCAAATATTCCCTGTAATATTGATGATAACCGTGGCCTGGATCACGGAACATGGGTACCTTTGATGTTAATGTTTCCCAATGCAGACATTCCTGTTGTACAGCTCTCTATCCAGAACCATCTTAACCCTTCTCGTCACCTGGAGATGGGTCGTGCTATAAAAGATCTAAGAAATGAAGGTGTTCTTGTAATGGGAAGTGGAGGAGCAGTTCATCCCCTAGGATATGCAGGCTTCCGTTTTGGGGGGCCGACAGATGATTGGGCTACTGATTTTGATAGTTGGTTAACTGATGCAGTCCTAGCTGGTGATGAAAAGCTTCTAATTAACTACCGTGATCTAGCACCTTATCCTGAAAGGGCTCATCCTTACCCGGATCATTACATGCCGCTACTTGTGGCATTTGGAGCTGCTGGAGAAGGAGCTGAAGGGAAAGTAATACATCATAGTTGGTATGCTGGTGATCTGGGAATGGCTGCCTATAAATTCACTGAGTAACAAAAAAAGTTTAAAAACAAAATCTAGGATAATTATCAAAGAATCTAGGATATTCTCAAAGAATTTAAGATATTTTTAAAGAACTATGATATTCTCAAAGATTGGATTAATTATAAGGATTTATAACCCGGTTACCATCATGACTAATTCTTCCGTTGTAAAACATCAAATTCTTTCTTTGTAAGTTAATTTTGAGAAAATAATTTTGAACATGGTGCCCTGACTTCGATTGAGTTCTATTTCACCATTAATTTGACCAACTAAACTATTTACGAGTTGCAAACCCAGTGATTCTGTGTTTTTAAAATCAAGATCCTCTGGGAATCCTATACCGTTATCGCGGATGATCAGTTCATAATATTTTCCACGTAATTTAAGGGATAAAATGATTTTTCCTCCTCTTCCATGGGGGAATGCGTATTTAAGGCTGTTGGATACGAGCTCGTTGATTATGAGTCCACAGGGTACTGCTGTTTCTATATTTAAATTCACATTATCAATTTCAATTATGGGTATGATCTTGCTTGCCGGAGTTGAATATGATGAGAATAAATCTTTAACCAGGCTTTGAACATAATCAAAGATGTTGATACTGGTTAAATTATGGGACTGGTATAATTTTTCATGGATCATGGCCATGGACTTAACCCTGTTCTGGCTCTCCATGAGAATGTTAACTGTCTCTTCCTCATCCACATACTGTTTTTGAAGATTTAAAAGACTGGAAACAATCTGCATATTGTTTTTAACCCGGTGATGGATCTCCTGCAGCAGGACTTCTTTTTCTTTCAGGGATTCCTTAATCTTATTTTCTGCTTTTTTACGTTGGGTTATGTCACTGCAGATCAATAAAACATGGGTAGTTTCCCCATGAATTCTTATAGGGGTCTGTTTAATTTCAATCCAGCGAATTTTACCCTTATAATCATATATTCGGGATTCATAAGGGTCAATTGTTTTGCCAGCAACAAAATGTGAAAATATTTCCTGGTGAGATACAAGTTCTTCTTCTGGAAAGATGGTTAAATCCATAAAATGTTTTCCCACTAACTCTTCTTTGGACAGGCCTGTGATCATGGTAGCAGCAGGATTCACATCCAACAGGTAACCATCCAATCCAAGCAATATGGTATAGTTGGGATCAGATTCAAAAAGAGCCCTGTATTTTTCTTCACTCTCTTTTAAAGCTTCTTCAGCAAGTTTTTGATGGGTTATGTCCTCTATAAAACCTTCCAGAGATAATTCTCCATTTTCATCTTCAACACCTACTCCTCGCTCCCACACCCATTTAATTTCATTTTGACGAGTTACTATCCGGTAAGTGGTTTCATAAGGTTCACTTTTTTCAAGGGCGTTTTGAACGGTACTCCAAACATGTTCACGGTCTTCCTCGAAAATCAGATCATTATAAGCTTTTTTAGTGTTATTTTCAATGTCTGACGGTTCATAACCGGTTATTTCTTTGCACTGGTGACTTATAAAGGTCATTGTCCAGTTATTATCATTTAGGCAATGATATACCATGCCTGGTAAGTTTGAAATAAGGTTAGACCACTGGCGTTCGCGTTCTGTGGAATTTGGAATGGTTTCCAGGAGTGATCTATACTTGTCTTCACTCTCTTTCAACTCTAATTCTGCGGTCTTTTTTGAAGTTATATCCTGAAAAAATATGTTAAAACCATTTTTATTGGAAAAAACACGAACATTATACCAATTTTTAAGGGGAGGTTCATCAAGAAAAGTTTCAAATTCAAATTTTTCTCGGGGGATGCTTCCATTTTCATTAACTATCTGTAGGTATATCTCCTGAAAAACAGTATTTGAGAATTGTGGAAAAGTTTCTAGAAAATTTTCACCTATAATCTCCCTTTTTTCCCTTCCTGAAAACTCTTCTGCGAGTTTATTAATGCACTTCACTTTGAAATCAGAGTCAATAAAAATAAAAGCATCACTTATGCTCTCTAATATTTCTTCAGGCACATTAATTCTGTTTTTAGGAGACAAAATAAACCCTCATTTTGTTATTATTTGTATTGGTTTATATTTATTTTTTTACCATATTCTAATGAAATCTTTATTTCACTAGTTCATGTTCATGTGATGGTTTTTAAAGGAGAAAACTTAATTAAGTATAACCTCTTTAATTAGAAATTCTATCTAAAACTTGTGGATTTATTTTTTCATGATAAAAAAATAAAGATAAAGAAATATAATTAATAACAAGAGATGGTATGGTTTAATAGATTTTATTCATGCAATTTGGATGATTTGGTTGGTGTATGTTCATATCTAGTGATATTTATGGAAGGTGAAGGTTTACTCTGGTGGCTGATAGCTGGAACGCGTGGGGGGATCAATCGCGCCAAGATAATCAATGAACTTAATTCAAGACCATATAATGCCAATCAGCTTGCCAAATGCCTTAAATTAGATTATAAAACTGTTAAACATCATCTGAATGTTTTGGTCAAAAATAATATTGTCATTACCTGTGGTGAGGGACAGTATGGGACTGTTTACATGCTTTCATCTACAATGGAGGAAAACTTCGATTCATTCAAACAGATCTGGAAAGAATCTGAAAAAGAAGAATAGATATTTAGTAAGGAGAAGATTGGAATGATATTAAGATATTTGGGTATGGCAGTGGCGTTAGCTAACATATCAATTATAATTATTTTACTTTCCATTTACTGGAAGAATTACAGGAAGTGGAAATCAGAATACACACTGGGACTTTTAATATTTGGAACTTTCTTACTAATCCAGAATCTACTCTCTATGGGTTTTCTGGCCCCTCCACCTCCAATGCCTTCGGGAGGAGAACATGGAAATGAGTATTCTCTTTTACTGATCAACATAAGTCAGTTAGTAGCATTAAGTGCTTTGTTGAAAATAAGCTGGAAGTAATCTAAAAATCATTCCTTTCTTATTTTTCTTTCTCAATCAGATCTTCTTAGTTTCCTTTTTTTTCAGGGTTTACAGCATCGACTTTAGATTATTCTTCTTTAATTTTAATTTATTCTCCTTTAATATTTTACCGAATTTCACTCAAGTTGGAGTCTTTTATCAATCTTTTTATCAAATTAAAAAGTTAAAAATCATTTGTTTTATTCATATTCGTTCTTTATAGTTTATTTGTTCCTTTTAGATATTTTAAATACTTTTTAGTCTATTTAGATATAGATTATGTTTTTTTCATTTTTTTTTAATGTTCAATTTATTAGTTATTTTCCTAAAGAATTGGGAGAGATTTGGGTGTGGGCTGTACGGAACCGGTAAAACTTCGGTTAAATATGGGAAAAATTACTTTTATGTATTAAATTTAGAAAATAGACATCAAGAGGCATAAATAATGCCGGAGGGTTTATAATTAAAGGAATTAAAATAAAAGGAATTTTTTTAAGTAAAAATAAATTATTCATGTTGTTGTTGGTCATTGTGATTTTAGTATCTGCCATGACTCTGGTAGTGGGACTTCCTGATGATTCGGATGAAATAAGCATTAATAATGCAGATAATCGTGTTTCAACGGTTAAAGTTTTAATATTTGATGGTGATGGTTCAATGGAAGAGAGTGTAGCTGGTTTAAAGGCATGTATGGATGAAAGTAACAGTATGAATCTTTCAGGTGGTATATATTTTGACTATGACACCAGCAGCCAAATAAACTCCAAGACATTATCTGGCTATGATATTTTGATAATGCCGGGAGGAAACTCTGCTACCTATGTTCAGGGCAGTAATATTGATGACGAGGCAATTAAACAATTCTTAAATCAGGGTAAAGGATACATTGGAATATGTGCCGGGGCCTACGCAGCATCTAACAGTGTTGATGGGGATTATTCTGGATGGGGACTTGCTTCACAGGTAAATACCATTGATGTTAGTTATGAGGGATTAGTTGAAATTACACCCACATCCTCAGGGAGCACGTTGTTGAATTCGTCTGAAATAAGTCTTTACCATGAGAACGGTCCTGTTATGTACGCAACTGGCTCCAGTGTATCTTCATTTGCCAATTATTCTGATAATGTAACTGGCTATCAGGGTTATTCTGCAGTTATGGGTGAAAGTTATGGTTCGGGTAGAGTTCTTTTAAGTGGTTCTCATCCTGAACTCGATCCTCAGAATTCACAACTACTGGTCCAAATGATATTATGGGCCACTAAAAAAACATGATAACCATTTTATTTGGTTATAAAATGGGGCTCTAAGATTATCTTTTAAAAAAATATCTCGCTTCAACCGCTTAAAGAGACTTAGAGCCCCTGATATTACTAAAATTTATAATAACACTATGAGAAGGTAGGGGAAGTACTATGAAGAGTTTCACTATTTTTAAGAATGATAATCCAATTTCTAAGATTCGAATCATCCAATATTTTAAAAATAATTACTGGTTATTATGTTATTTGCCATTTTTATGTTCTCTTTTGTGCTTGATATATTTGTTTTAACCCGTTATTCATTATCTTATGGGATAGATGGTGCATTTTATGATATTCAAGTCCGTAATATACTGCAACATGGATTTCCAATGAGTAACGATCCACCACTGGCATATTATTTATTAACTCCATTTGTACTCCTATTTGGTAACTCCTTTATAGGAGTCAAAATAGGAATGGCCTTAATGGGATCCTTAATGGTCCTACCTGCCTATTTACTCACTGAATGTTACACTAAAGAAAAAGTGGGAGGATCTAAGATTCCTGCACTCTTAAGTGCTTTTATGGTTACGGTTAATGTAAATTACTTCGCTCTTATAGGAGATTTTCTGCAGAACCTGGTGGGGGTTCTTTTACTTGTAGTGTTCCTGTATTTTGCTGTGATGTGGTTTGCAGATAGTAAAAATTGGAGAAAATATGGTGTTTTAACTGTTATCTTTTTATGTCTCAATCTTTTAACTCATATTTACACAGGAGCGGTGGCAGTTACCCTATTTTTTTCACTTTTAATTTTCAGTATAGTGTTTAAAACATATAAGATCCGAAAATTACCCTTATTTGACCTTAAAATTTTAGGAATGGTAAGTGTCCTGGTTTTGGCCTTTTTCACAGTCCTATTTTTGACTTATCCGGTTATGTATGCAAAATTTAGCACTGTAATGCTATCTTTCATCAACTCTTCCACCACGCAAACCGGGGTCACAGGAAGGGGAGTGAGCAGTCCTGTTTCAGGAATAATCTTCTTGAGTCTTCCTTACATATTGGGAATCGTAACTGCCCTTATTATACTTTACAGGGGTTTGAAAGAAAGAATTACAACTTTAATACCTGTTGAGGTGGATAAAACCACAGTGGAGATGAGTAAAGCCACAATTATGATGAATAACACTCTTTATGATAATTATAAAATTCACGATAAAAACTTCCACTCTAAAATGAATAAAAACACACTACTAGTATGGGCCTATATTTCAATGGCTGTTTTACTGGCAGTTTTAGTATCAATACCTGCATCAGATTACCAGTCTAGATTTCTATTAATGGCATTTTTACCAGTGGGGCTTCTGGTTCCATTGGGACTAAAATTTATTGAAACCGAGTTTTTAGGGAGGTATTCTAAAAAAACTCTGATCACAATATTAATTGCAGGAGTTGCCCTGATATTTGCATTTTCCTGCTTTTACACCGCTTCAGAATCATTCAACAATCTGGAACCCACCATAACTCCCCAACAGTACAATGAACTGCTGGAGGTAAAAGCCAGTTTTGCCAATGTAACCAATGAAAACTTGGTTATAGTGGCGTCTGATTTTCAAAATAAGTACTGGGTGGAATATGTTCTAGGGGATATGGGTAACGGTAATAATGTCACTGTGGTGGAGAGTGTTCAGGGAGTTCAGGAAAATTATCAAAACAGCACCATATATACAATAAGCACTCAGAACAATCAAACATCTTCTTCAATGGGGGTTAATGGAATTTCAGGACCTAATGCGGGAGGTGCAGGGTCCAGTATGGATGAAAATTATTCTTTGAGTTTTCTATTACCTTATGGGCCACCAATTCTTCCCAACTCCCTGGATTTGATACCCAGTTTTAGCAATGGATCGCAGACCACCCAAAATTCAATGCAAGGAGGAAATCAACCTACCGGGGGTATGTTTAACAATACCAATAGCCCTCATGGGAATAAGACTGCTAATGGTGGGGTTCCTGGAAACTTGCCCAGTAATGGTAATCAGACTAACAACATTGTGCCGCCACCAGGAAACATGAATAACCAGACTAATCTTCCTCAGGGAAACAATATGGGTTCTGGGGGAAATGATCAGTCACGACAAACTGTGGATTCATTAACCAGTTCTGGAACCACAATTTTCAGTGGTAATTATTTCAAAATAATCAGGATACAACTCTAGCTTAATTAGTATCCCAGTAATTAGTATCCCAGTAACCAGCATCCCAGTAACCAGCATCCCAGTAACCAGCATCCCAGTAACCAGCATCCCAGTAACCAGCATCCCAGTAACCAGCATCCCAGTAACCAGCATCCCAGTAACCAGCATCCCAGTAAATAGTATTCTGGTACCATTATTCCATTAAACAGTATTTCAGAACCAGAAATAAATTAACTTGAAGTTGGTTTATTATATGAAAAGAGATTTAGAATTTTCTGATTTGGGGATTTATCCCTTAAATCTTTATAATGGATGTTATGGATTAAGTGGAATTATAAAATAAAAAGGAAATTAAAGAATTAAATTAAATGGGAATTAAAAAGTCTTTGGTTTAACTTTTATTCTTTTTGAAGTCCATTATAGTCCTAACCATTGGAATTTCTTGATTGATATCCACTGAAAGAGAAGGACCTTCATCCAGATACATGGAACTTAAAATGAAATTACCGGATGTTTCTGTTATGAAATCACTTTCCTGGGTATTTTCAGTTTCTAAAAAGAAGGTTTCATTTTCACTCCCATTAAAAAAATCTTTAACCTTTTTAGAATCAGTTCCAATAACCCTTAGCATGATCATAAGATGTTCATCGCTTGTGAAATGAAAATCTTTGATAAACTCTTCCGGAACTTTAATCTCATTCAATGATCCTTTTATTTCTCTTTTGAAAGTAATTAATGTTGAAGACATTATAATCACCTTTCTTTCATGTTTTTAAATTATTAATACCTTTTTCAATTCCAAAATTTTGGTCCATATTCCCTTAAATCTTACCATCTCATTTCAAGCATAACCCCAGTATTGTTTGAAACTTAATTCATGTTTAATATTATGGAACTACTGCTTATTATATCTTTATTGAGATACATTAGCCTTTTTTAAGACATAATTGGGGATTAGGGGCAACGGAATTAGATGGGAATCTGAGTTGGATGGGAATTATGTGTTAGGAATTATAATTGGGATTTATCATGTAAATTTGATCATTGAAATAGAGGATTAGTAATAACAATCCTCGAAAGAATAATATATACCTTATTTCCTTTAATCTTTAATATCTATCCCTATTTCTTTATAATCTATGAATGTAATGGAATGTCTAATTGCCATTAAATCACTAGTAAGCAACTGTGAGTTTCTGTTGGTCAGATAAATCGATAAAGATATATAAAAAGTAGTTGTTCACTAATTATAATGATAAATAATTGCCATTATTAATGGCTGTAAGGAGGTGAAAAATTGGTTCTAGGAATAAACGACCCCTGGATATGGGGTGCATATATTGGATGCATTCTGGCAACTCTTTTATGCGTTGTTTACGGTATCATAAACTGGAATAAAGGCGGCGAAGATGAAGAACAAGAAATAAAAGAAGAAGTAGAATGGCATAAGAAGGAAAAGGAAATGCAAGAGAAGGAATTGGGTCTTTGGGACGAAGAAGATGCTTGATCATCTAGTATATTCATAAAATACGATAGGTTGTGGATTATATGAATGATTTGCTAATATTGAGTATTGTAGTTTTAATATACTTGCTTATAACTGGCTACGTGGGTTACGTGGCCTGGAAGCGAACCAAAACTGCCGATGACTATCTGGTAGCAGGCAGGGAAACCCATCCGTTTATAATGGCCTTAAGTTACGGGGCAACCTTCATCAGTACTGCTGCTATTGTGGGTTTTGGTGGTACAGCTGGAGTATACGGAATGGGACTGTTATGGCTCACCTTCCTGAACATACTGGTGGGTATTTTTATAGCCTTTGTATTCTTTGGAAAACGAACCCGGAAAATGGGACACAACTTAGGAGCCCTCACTTTCCCGGAATTTTTATCCAAACGTTTTGATAGTAAATTCATACAGTACTTCAGTGGACTGGTAATATTTTTCGGAATGACTCTATATGCATCAGTGGTTCTCATTGGTATGGCCAGATTCGCAGAAACAACCCTCAGTATAGATTATAATATTGCTTTAGTTGTGCTGGCACTCATAGTTGCTCTTTACGTTATTTTCGGTGGAATACGGGGTGTGATGTACACAGATGCCCTACAGGGTACCATAATGTTCGTGGGAATGTTTATCCTTCTGGTAGCAACCTACTGGATACTGGGTGGAGTTACTGATGCCAATCAAGCCCTCACCAACCTGGTTAATGTAGTACCAGCTAAAGCCACTGCAGCGGCTACAGCAACGGGATTCACAGGCTGGACATCCATGCCTGCATTGGGAAGCCCCTTCTGGTGGACTTTGGTCAGTACACTGATACTGGGAGTGGGAATAGGAGTTCTATCTCAGCCACAGCTTGTTGTACGTTTTATGACTGTTAAATCCAACAAGGAACTCAACCGGGCTGTACTCATCGGTGGAATTTTCATCCTCCTGATGACTGGAACCGCTTTCATTGTAGGTGCTTTGTCCAACGTGTATTTCTTTGACACTGTAGGTAAACTGGCCATACAAGTTACAAATGGTAATGCGGACTCGATTATCCCGGCTTTCATTACCGCAGCTATGCCATTATGGTTTGCGTATCTATTCATGATCACTCTCCTGTCAGCGGCTATGTCCACTCTCAGTGCTCAGGTACACACCCAGGGAACTGCACTGGGAAGGGATATTTATGAAACAGTGACCAATAAAACAGGAGGAGCTTCAGTAATGGTTGCAAGACTGGGAATTGCCATTGCAATGATCATTGCAGTTATCATGGGATTCATACTCCCCACCAACATAATTGCAGTGGGTACATCCATGTGGTTCTCCATAACTGCAGCAGCATTCCTCTCCATGTACGTGTTTGCTCTTTTCTGGAAAGGCTGCACCAAGGCAGGTGCCATATCTGGATTAGTGGTAGGAACCTTGATCAGTTTATTCTGGTTGGTATTTGAATACAAAAAATCAGCAGAAGCACTGGGAATAGCTAAAGCAATAACTGGCCATGCCATGTTATCCACTTCCATACCATGGCCAACAGTGGACCCCATAATAATTGCTTTACCAATTGCTTTTGTGGTTACCGTTGTAGTAAGTCTTTTAACCAAAAAACCCAGCGAAGAACACATGGAAAAATGTTTTGAAGGGGTGTAAATTTCAGGGAGTTTAACAAACTCTTTGCCCTACTTTTTCCCTTTAATTTTTAAATAAACCCTTTTTTTAAATTAAATTATTTTTTATAATCAAAAAATATTCATTTTAAACAATTTTAAGCATATTAATCACATACAATGGATTAATTAGATTTTTTTTTTAATTATTACAAAGATTTAATTTTCTTTTTTTAAATTAGAATAAATTTAACTTTCATCTCAACATTCCCTATGTTTTAATCATTTTCCAAGCACTGAAACTATAAGTACATCTTGAAACTTAATTATTATGATTGAATTTGATCTGTTAATTGGTAGTTAAATTTTAGAAGCTACCCTGCATATGTAACCGAGGTGAATACTATGAGGATTGTGCAAGAAATTGTTGGAAAAGAAGTTTTAGACAGTTCAGCAGTGGTTATTGGAAAGGTTAAGGATTTGGAAGTGAATTTCATGACCAATGAAATTGAAGCCTTCATAGTGGGAAAAGGGGGCATATCTGAAGGTTTAGGGTTGTCTAAAGGTGAAACAATTGTTCCTTATGATATGGTGAGTAAGATTGGGGATAAAATACTTCTTAAAAGCAGGGATGAAGGAACTAACTATGAATCGAATTATGAATTTTAATTGATTAAATCTTTTCAAACCAATTTAAATAAAACCAATTTTTTAAATAAATTATAATTTTTTTATTCCTGCAGATATTTTATATTCTGGATAATTTTATATTCCCTGATGTATCCATGGAGATCCTTTATTATATGGAGTAGGCCACGGTGGAGTATGAGCATCAAAACTCAGGACGGTATTAATTGGGTTGTGTTTAAAGTGGGTGTGTTTTAAGTTTTAAAAATGACACTAAACTTCATTAAACTCAACTTCATTAAACTCAACTTCATTAAACTCAACTTCATTAAACTCAACTTCATTAAACTCAACTTCATTAAGAACTAAACTTCATAAGAATATTTCACTTCAATATATCTCCACTTCACTACTTTATAATCCAATTTCAATACTTTAATACTCCTTCAATAATTCATCTGGATAATATTAACTAAATCAAGGTATTAACTAATGTAGGTGACATCTTTGGAAGTTCGAGGTATATGCAGTATCTGTGGCCAGCCTGGTAAGATGTATACTTGTTCACTTTGTGGTAGTCTGGTTTGTGGGAAATGTTTTCAATGGAAACGGGGAGTATGCCAGCGCTGTCAAAGGGGATTGAAAGTCCACTAAAATAGCGGTCATAACGTCTGCACTGTTATAAAAAACGCTGTAACTGTTATAAAGCTGTAACTGTTATAAATATTATATGAACTAATAAGGATAGATCATGGAATTATAATATTAATATTAATGCCATAATCCCAGCACCATGATTTAAATTGATAACTCAAGCGATCAGATATTGGGATATTGAAACAATTTTGATAACTCAAGCAATATACTTCTTATTTGTGATAATGGGAATAAAAACCACTTAAAATTGATAAAAAGAGTTTATAAAAGGAATGATATTAATGGTAATCAAACAGGAAAAAGAAAACTTAATAAACTTATTGAAAGCAAATCAGGTTATTAAATTTGGTAAATTCACTCTTTCCTCAGGCAGGGAAAGTGATTACTATGTGGACATGAAAAAAGCCATCACCGACCCCCAGATCCTTTCTCAAGTGGCAAAAATTATATCTCATCTGGTAAGTGATGATGATATTGACCTGGTGGCTGGGCCTGCCCTGGGAGCTGTGCCCATTGCAACGGCAGTGGCCCTGAACTCAGGTATACCCATGCTCATGGTTCGTAAAGAAAAGAAGGATTATGGAACATCCCAACTTATTGAGGGTGAATTAAAAGAGGGAAATAAGGTCATAGTTGTTGAAGATGTTACAACCACGGGTAATTCTCTTTTAAAAGCTGTTAAAGCTGTTCAGGACAACGGGGGGATTGTGGAGAGAACCTTTGTGGTGGTGGATCGTGAAGAAGGAGCTGTGGAAGAGCTGAAGAAGGAAGGAATAATTTTAGAACCATTGGTGTCAATTGGTGATTTTAAATAGGATTTTACACTTTATTAATTCCATTTACTCCTTTTTAACTACATGTTTACTCCATTTTTTAACCACAAGCCTCCCCTTTTTACCCAGCAGTTACCATTTTTCCCCATTTTTTCATGATTGTACGTTTTAATCTGGAATAAACTTGTAAATCTAAATTGACTTTTTAATCTGAATTAAACTTTGTTAATCTAATTTGGTTTAATCTGAATTAAACTTTGTTAATTTAATTGAAGTTGTTAATCTAATTCAACTGGTTTAATATCATTGTTTCATGTGTTTCACCAGATGCCCCATTTCTGGTTTTATTATTTTCATTCCCAGCTGAACTGCGTTAGGGGAACCAGGTAATGCTACTATCAGTGTTTCATTCCAGACTCCTGCTGTTGCTCGGGTCATTATAGCACCAGTTCCCAGTTCTTTATAAGTTTCGGCCCTGAAAATTTCGCCAAAACCACTTAATTCCTTATCAAAGAGGGGGGTGATGGTTTCAATGGTAATATCCCGTTTCCCAATTCCAGTACCTCCAGTGCTGATAATGATTTCAGCACCCTGATTTTGAATCTTTTCCAGGGTTTCCAACAGTTGATGGGCATCATCTGGTATAACATGATATGCCACTATTTCATGTTGGTCTTCCAATGAGTCCTTTATAATCTTACCTGAAAGATCTTCTGGATTGAAAACAAAATTTGAATCTATAATTTTGGAGGAGTTAGATTTTGAGTCACTTAAAGTGATTATTCCAATTTTTACCTTTAGTGGGCTGTGTTTTTTATGTTCTTCCATGGTTCTACTTTTCATATTCCACCTTCCCGGATTTATGTAAGTTTTAGATAATTGGCCTTATATAAAATATAGGTTGGAATAATAATTAATTAATGAAAGTATGAGTAGAAAATTAATACAATAAAAGATTGCACATAAAAAAACGCAAGTATTAAAAAAAATGTATTGGTCAAACATTTCTAAATCGTTTAAAAAAAGCATTAAAATATTATTTCAAGCATTTAGTGCAAGGGAGGGCATTAGGTCCAATTCGGAGGCGGTTTTTCGCAGGCGAAAAATTGTGAAAGGAATCTAATGTCACCCTCCCTCAACAAGTAATCTGTTGTTTTCGTAACATAAAAACATTTCTCCTGAGTCATAGGGAAGTACTAAAAATGCATCAGATCTGATTAATAATTCAATAACTATCTTAAAATAATTAAAATTAAAATTAATTAGTTTAAAGACAAATTTTATAAATTTGGGGTTATTGTTGGAAATAATTCAATATTTAAGAATTTTATGCGAGTGTATGGAAGAATTTAAGGTGAATTATATGAAAGAAAAAGTTTACGTTTTGGATGCATCAGGAATTATTGGGGGTTTTGTATCCTCTAAATATAAAAATATCACAACTAATACTGTTGTTTCTGAAATTAAAGATTTAAAGTCCAAAATAACCCTACAATCTGCCCTGGATCATGGCAAGATTATTATTGAGGAACCTGATTCCAGTGCATTGAAAGAGGTTCAAAGAGCAATTGAAAACTCTGGTGATGTTTTAAGATTATCTGAAGTTGATATAACTGTAGTAGCCCTAGCAGTAACTCTTAAAAAAAATTATAGTCCCACAGTGGTCACTGATGACTATTCAATCCAGAACATCTTGAAAATTCAGGGGATTCCTTACAGGAGTGTTTTAACTGAAGGAATCAAAGAAGTATACGGGTGGATTAAAATCTGCAGAGGTTGTAGAAAGAAATATCCTTCAAATTATGAGGGAGATGATTGTGAAATTTGTGGATCGGCTGTTTATCGAAAAAGAATCAAAAAATAATTTAATTCTTTTCAAACTTTATTAAATCCTGATTAAGTTAAATCCTAAATAAATCGTCTTCTGTTCGGATTAAAGCTTTATTATGAATTATTTTTATTATTAAATTTTTATGATGAGTTTTACTGTCTCCAAAGATTCAAGAGAATACAATCATTTTCATGAATAGTATCAGTTTTCATGATCTAGCTTATATGATTTAGCTTTCATGACATAAATTTTCATGACATAATATCAACTTCCCCACCCTCGGGGGTCCATGCAATTTGGAGGTAATTATAATAAACATTGTGATGCTAAGGTGAACTAATGAAAATGATGAAGATTGGTGTAGTGGTACACGGGCCGGAGATAGTTGATTCTGGTTATGCCCAGAACTTTCTTGATTTTCTAGGGGATTATGGTACGGTTCGGGCTAGATTGGGTGGTACTATGGGGAGAACTGCAGTTATCGATGCTCACCTTGAAGATAGGATCGATATCAGTCAGAAACTTTTCCCCAGCCAGTCAGTGGACAAGTTCAATGAGGAGGAATGTGATGTTATTTTCCTCATTAACTATGGTAAGTCCAGTGTAACTGGCCATGCCTTTGGATACAAGGTTTACCATAACTCCCAGGATCAACCGCCTCTTATCCAAATGGAAAGACCCGGAGAAGAGGATGGTAGTGTGGTGGCCTGGAGTGAGGATCAAAAAAATCTGGCAGAAGACATTGCCCAGAAGATGGGCCTGCGAGTGGTTACTCCAGAAATGATCAGGGAACGTCTATTTTCAGAAAATCCCTGCCAGGAAGTAGCCACCACCATATGTCGAAACATTGCTGGTGTGTCCCCTGAAGAGAACATATTCGTCAATGGTATTGTAGTTGGGAAATCAACCTCATCAGATGTGGCTATCGTCGCTAGAAATGGCATGATAATTCAGATTATAGGGGGAGAACTTAAGGAACATGGAGTGGAAAAACTGGGACCCATTGAACTTGAAAAAGCCATTGTAAAAACAGGTTTATTGAGGAAATCCCGAGTTAAACCCCGAATACTAAAATCTGAAAAGTCTAAGGTTACTTTCACGGTTTCGTATCTTAATCATGCTGCTGAAGATATTTACCGGTTGAAAAATGCAGACATGGTGGTCACGGTGGGTGATGACACCACACTGGTTGCCGCAGACATACTTTATCGTTTTAACGTTCCCATAATTGGCATAACCGATGGGGATCTGGATAAAGTTGTTGAAGAAGGTTTTAAAGCCGAAGGATCTATGATTGTTGAACTTGAAAGTGGTTGGGATGATTTAGTGGGGGATAAAATCTTTTCAGAACTTTTCAACCGTGAGGAGACCATAGAAATAGAAAATATAGAAAATTTTAAAAGTAAACTGTTACAGATTATTAGTAATATAACCAGCCAATACCAGGTTAAGTAAGTTGATGATTCTTATAAAAAAACTTGAATTAAAACATTAGATGTATTGAATTATTTAATTAACAGAATTAAAATATTAAAATGAAACTCTTAAATTTTTAACTAATAATAGGGGTGCGCTCTTGGATTTAAAGTCACTTGTTGATTCTATACGGAGTTTTGAAGGCATTACTCGTAAAAATCTCATAAAAGACGTAACAGGACTCCTTGAAGAGACTTACAACATTGCAGGAAGGACTCTTCTTGGTTTTGGTGATGATGCATCTGCCCTGGAAATCGGCAACAGCCAAGTAATCCTCATGGCTGCTGATGGAATGTGGGGAAAACTAATGGAAGCTGATCCATGGTGGGCAGGGTACTGTTCAGTACTGGTAAATGTTAACGACATTGCAGCCATGGGTGGAATACCCATCGGAATGACCAACGTCCTTTCAACTCAAGATAAAGATATATGCAGCCAGATCATGGATGGAATTAATGAGGGTGTGAAAAAATTCGGAGTACCCATGGTAGGGGGCCATGTTCATCCTGATGCACCATACAACTCTCTGGATGTGTCCATAACCGGGATTATGAACCGTGAAGATGTCATAACCAGCTGCGGTGCCAAACCAGGAGACAAGGTACTGGTTGCAATTGACCTGGATGGTGTCATACACCCCAAGTTCCACCTGAACTGGGATACTACCACCATGAAAAGCGCCCAACTGGTTCAAGCCCAGATCATGGCCATGAATGAACTTGCACAAAAACACCTCTTAAGCGCTGGAAAAGATATAAGCAATCCTGGAACTTTAGGGACCCTTGGAATGCTCCTTGAAACCTCAAATGCTGGAGCTACAGTTGAACTGGAACTTATACCCCGTAACAATGATGTAAACTGGGAGGACTGGCTTAAACTTTACCCTGGTGCAGGATTCGTACTCACTGCAGGGGAAGATAATGTGGACAAGATCATAGAAATCCTGGAAAAAGTCAACATAACCACGGCAGTTGTAGGAAGTATCATATCCGACAAAAAATTATATTTAACATCCAAGGGTCATAAAGAGGTCGTTTTTGATTTTAATACTGATAAAATCACTGGAATACATGATGAAAAGCCCTAGGAGGGTAATCAATGCTGGTGAAGATCAATGAAGAAGAAATAGAACTCCCTGAAGGATCAACAATACAGGATGCCATCGATGCAGTGGGGGCACCATATCTGCCCGGATGTGTCCTGGGATTGGTTAAAGGGACTGAAGAAGTAGAAAAACACGTTAACAAGTACAGTCTGAAAACCAACAAGGGAAGCATTATCATTGAAATACTGGAAAAAGCTCCTGAAAATTTGGTTTCAACCTGGAAAAAGCGTTACAGGGAATTTTCTAAAATGGGGGTCCGCTGGACCACCTCCCAGGAAGTGGCTGTGGGACCCATACAAACAGACCTCACTCCCAGCAGGGAACAGTACCGTTATCATCGCTGGGATGTTCTTTTCAGCCTTTCAGGATTCACTGCAGATGCCACTCACCTAATATTTTCCATAGCAGAACACGAAGCCACTTATGGTTCACCTGAAGAAAATAGGGGAGTATTTGCCCGGGTGGTTGGTGGTAAAAGAACCATACTCAAACTCACCGATGATGATGAAGTATTGGAAGTAAAACCAGTCCTGGAAAGGGAGAGCATTGTTAAAAGTGCAGCAATCACCAACCTAGAAACCATCCTGGAAGAGGGCAACCAGGTATCCACCTATGTGAAGGTTAAACCCAACCCTAAATCTCCCCAATCAGTGGAACATTTCTATGCACTCCAGGAATCTGGAAAATTACGTGTAGATTATGATTCTAACACATTCGTAGGATTCTATGCATTACAGGGGCTTGAAAAAGAAGCTGAACAAATTGACCAGCGTAAAAGAGGAACCATAACCCTTCGTAATAAAGGTAAAGGTGTGGGTCGCGTTTACATCTATCGAGAAGATAGGGTTTCTACACCTTCCCACAGTGTTCTGGGCAAAGTGGAAAAGGGGATGCAATTACTTGACATGGCAAGTTATAATGATGAAGTAACTTTTAAAACATCTCCCGGGAGAATAATGACTCTTTCAATGACTCAAAAAGAGGCAGAAGAGTTTTTAAATAAAAATGGAGTTAAACAGATTCGTGAAGGATTGGAAGATGATCATGCAGTGGTTGTTAGACAGGAACCTTACTTTACAATGGAGATCATTGAGAAAGGTGAAGTTAAAACCTTCGGCATTCCTGAAGAAGACATAGTTCACATTGAACTGGACAATCTATCCCCTCGTTCTGCATGGTACTTCCAGAAAATAACCGGGCTCCTAGATTCTCCAGTAGGATCTTTAAATGTTCATTTTGCTTTCCCTGGGATGAAATTAGTAATGTTCAAATCTTCTCCTAAAGACTCTAAGGGATTAATACCTGAAAAAACACCTAAAAATGTGGTAGAAGCAGGGCAAATAGGAGTTACAAATATGTCCCGCCGCCATGTAGGAATGATGGGGGTACGTTTCGAGGATAACAGTGAATTCGGCCCTACTGGTGAACCATTTCAGGGAACCAACATCATTGGAAAGGTGGTAAGGGGATTGGAGAATTTGGAAAAATATAAAGAGGGGGACACCATCTATGTCACCAGAAGATAATAAAGTAACCCGGATGATCATACTGGGACCTAAAGCCCAGTTAAGCCAGAGTGAACTATTGGGTAAATTACACATGCTGGAATTACCACTCACCATTAAATCCACCTGCTACGGAGCAGTAATCCATGGGGAAAAAGAAGTGGTATGGGATGCAATTAATAAAATAAGGGGCATAGATCCCTCCAATATTTTCACCAAAGAAAGAGGATTTAAACCTGGAGATCCCAGGAGATGCCGTGCTAAAAGAGGAGCTGCCCGGGAAGGATTCCACCAGCTGGAGAAAGAATACGAACTCTTAGAATATGTCTGTGATGCCCTGGAAAACCCACGAAAGGTTAGTTTAAAAGAACCAGAGAAAGTTAAACCTGATGAATTTAAAAAAATAGCCCAGGAGTGTGAAAAATGAATATCAATGCATCATCCACTGGAGAAGAGATAGCACCAATGGCATTAGCCATCCATAACCTGGTAAATGGCCTACCACTTACCATGCGCACCCTTGAAAATCCGGGAGTCCGCATAGAAGATGGTGAAATTTTGGATTATAACTACACTGGTCCTCTCCTGGAAAAAGTCCTTGGAAGTGGCGAAATCACTCATGAAATTCCTGAAACTGGAATTTATAAGGGTACCCCGGTGGTAACGGTCCCAGTTGTTGAAGAAGGAGATGTTATAGCTGCTATAGGTGTGGTGGATGTAACTCAAGGAATTTACAGTGATATAATGGAAATTACTAAAAGACCAGAAGAATTAAATGAATCAAGAGGTGGTTTATAGTGAAAATAGCTGTTTTCCCACCTAACTCATTGATACTGGCAGACATGGTGGAAAGGCGAGGGCATGAACCACTGGTTGTCCAAAAAGAAATCCGTAAAAAGGTCACAGATCCTGAAATAGATTCGCCACCATTTAACATCACCGAAAATGAGCCGATTCAGGGCCTTAAATATGCAGCCATTGAAGTTCCTTCTGGTATCAGGGGTAGGATGGCTATTTTTGGACCAATCATTGAAGAAGCTGAAGCAGCCATAATAATGGAGGATGCCCCTTACGGCTTTGGATGTATAGGTTGTGCTCGTACCAATGAACTTTCCATGTATTTCCTTCGTAAACGGGGAATTCCAGTTCTGGAAATACACTATCCTGAAACCAGGGATGAAACCATGGAAGTGGTTAATAAAATTAACACTTTCTTAGACGGCTTAGAAGAATCAAAGGAAACAGAGGAATCTGATAAAGAAAAATTTGACCAGCAAGGGGATGAATAAAGTGGTTAAAATAGCTCAAATTTCATGTGGAACTGATTACAGTGGTGTACAGAAGGAGATAGAAAAAGCTGCCGCCACATTCGGAGCAGAAATTACAATCCCTGAAGCAGACCTGGATTACATTGATGAAGCATACCATAAATTTGGATTCAACGTAGCTTCAAGCAGTGTACGATTAATGATTGCCAGGGCCATGTCACTGGTAGAGGGGAAATCTGATGCAGATGCAGTATTTATAGGGTCATGCTTTAGATGCGCAGAGGCAGCACTGGTTAGAAATGAACTTAGACGTTTCATACAGCAGAACACCCACCTCCCTGTGGTTACATATTCTTTCACAGAACGAACCAAGGCTGATGAACTCTTCATTAGGATGGAAGCACTTTCCACCATCGTGGCCCGTAAAAGTTTACTGGCCAGGGAAAAACAGGAAGGACTCACCCTGGGCATAGATTCTGGTTCCACCACTACTAAAGTGGTGTTAATGGAAAATAACAAGATTATGGGAACTGGCTGGTTACCAACCACCGATGTTATTGCCAGTGCAAATGAAGGGATGGAACAGGCCTTTGAAGGCACTGGTTATAAACTGGAAGATGTTGATGGAGTGGGAGTAACCGGTTATGGAAGGATAACTATTGGTAAGCATTTAGATGCGGGACTGATACAAGAAGAACTCTCAGTCAACTCTAAGGGAGCAGTTTACCTGGCAGGACACCAGCAAGGAGAAGCCACAGTTCTGGATATCGGTGGTATGGATAATAAAGTCATCACAGTTAACGATGGAATACCAGACAACTTCACCATGGGTGGAATTTGTGCCGGAGCATCAGGAAGATTTCTTGAAATCACCTCCAGAAGGTTAGGTGTTGATATCAGTGAACTGGGATCCTTAGCCGTTAAAGGTAACTACAGAAGAGCAACACTTAACAGTTACTGTTTGGTGTTTGGAATTCAGGATCTGGTAACATCCCTGGCTGCCGGTTCTACCAGGGAAGATGTGGCAGCAGCAGCCTGTCATTCCGTGGCAGAACAGGTATATGAACAGCAATTACAGGAAATTGATGTTCGAGAACCACTTATCCAGGTTGGAGGAACCAGTCTTGTAAGTGGGCTGGTGGAAGCAGTGAGTGAGGTTCTGGGAGGAATAAACGTCATCGTACCCGAATATTCGCAGTACATCGGTGCAGTGGGATCTGCTTTACTGGTATCAGGATTAGGAGATAGAAAAGATTTCGGGGCTAAAAGTTTGTAGGGGGATATAAATGCAAGTGGAATGTTATGATGAGAGTGGACGAGAAGTCTACGATATGATCCTCCGACAGATATTACAGGATGTCCAGATAGGTCGTGCTATCAAGGATATTCGGATTTATATTGATCCTCGTGAGCCTGTGTTTATTATTGCACTCCAGTACTTGAAAACAGCACCACCGGTGGTAATGGAGGATATTGCAGAATACAAATATGATAAGGAAGCTAATGAAGGTTTTTTACAGATTCAGGATGAAAAATATCTTCCTGATCTTCTTAAAAAACTCTGGGAACTTGAAGGAAGGAACAAAATACACCAACCAAGCCGTTATGAAGTTATAATTGATGATCCTCAGATTAAACTGGAGGGGCTGGTTGTCAATGACCCTGAAGAAAACCTTAAAAAGAAGATCTACGATGCTCTCTTCCGTATAATTCCAGAAGGATTTAGGGTAATGGAACACTACTCTGAAGGTAATATCATAGCTTTAACCTGTTCAGATGAATATATTAAAGAAGAATATTTGGAGAAAACCCGCGAAATTGTTAAAGAAATGGAAAAAAATAAAAAAACCATATGAATAATGGTTAAATCTCCTGAAAAAAGTGGAACATCTTAATTTGAAACTTCAATTGAATAATAAATTGCTATTTCCACATGAGGTAAGGATCAATATCTCGGTAACAAAGGATCACCATAAATTCATATGATCAGTTTACATGTAATCCCATAATTTAATACCATAATTTACATATAATACCATAACAAGTTCAATATCTATAACAAGTTCAATCTTAAAGATTCGTAGATTCTATAGGAGTGGAGGAATTTATTTATGAATGAATCCAAATTCGCCCATATAACCCGTGTACACCCATGTTTTAATGAAAAAATGCATGATAAGGTGGGAAGAGTTCATCTGCCCATCGCACCTCGCTGTAATATACAGTGCAACTTCTGCACCCGTGAACTTAACAAATGTGAGCATCGCCCCGGAGTATCCTCCAGGATCATGACGGTGGAAGAAGCAGTAACCCATGTGGCTAAAGTCATCAAGGAAATGCCCATCAGTGTGGTGGGTGTAGCTGGACCCGGAGATGCCCTGGCCAATCCAGAAACACTGGAATTTTTCCGAATCATTGATAAAAAATTCCCTGACCTCATCAAATGTATGAGTACCAACGGCTTACTACTGGCAGATCTGGCTGAGGAAGTGGCTGAGGCTAAAATCAGTACCATAACTGTAACAGTCAATGCCATAGACCCTGAAATCGGTAAAAAAATATACTCCAGGGCAGTCTATGATGGTAAGGTCTATGAAGGAGAAGAAGCCTTTAAAATCATCTCCCAAAAACAGCTGGAAGGAATAGAAAAGGTTTCCAAACTGGGGGTGGTGGTTAAGGTCAACAGTGTCCTTATACCCGGTCTCAACGATGAACACATCGAAGATATTGCCAAGGAAGTTAAAAAACGAGGAGCCAGTCTGATGAATGTCATACCCCTCATACCATTACATAAAATGAAAGACTACCCCAAACCAGGGTGTGAAGAACTTTCAACAGTAAGGGATAACGTTGAGGAGATACTACCAGTATTCCGGGCCTGTACCCAGTGCCGTGCAGATGCCTATGGAGTTCCTGGAAAAGAAGACAAACACCTGGACATGACACCAGCCAGCCATTATTAGGGATTACCAAAATCCCTGAAACATATTTTTTTATTTTAACGCTTAAAAAAATCATTTTTTTAATTCATCAGGTTAGAATGTCAATCAAAATGGTTTTTTTACCTTTATCATATTTTTAATATATTTTATAGCTTAGTACCAATTAATTAGATTTTATATTATAATACAAGCTCTCTACATTAATATAACTGTCAAGATGGATGTGAATTTAGCATGAAAACCATGTACTGGAAGGATGACCTTCTCTGTCTATTAGATCAAACTCTCTTACCTCATGAAACTGAATACCTTATTTGTGGAACATATCAGGATGTTATAGATGCCATTAAAACAATGGTAGTTCGAGGAGCACCTGCCATAGGTGTGGCAGCTGCATTTGGAATGGCACTGGCTTACCTGGCTGATGAAGATATGGAAAAAGCTGCCCAGGAAATGAAGGATGCCCGTCCAACTGCAGTGAACCTGTTCTGGGCAGTTGATAGGGTCATGGCATCAGATGATCCCCTAAAAGAAGCACTACTTATGTATGAAGAGGATATGGATACCAACAGGAGTATGGGAATGCACGGAGCCACAGTGATTGATGAAGGAGACACCATTTTGACTCATTGCAACGCAGGGGCTCTTGCATGTGTGGATTTCGGAACAGCACTGGGAGTTATTCGTGCAGCCAACCAGGAAGGTAAAAATATCAGTGTGGTGTGTGATGAAACACGACCAGTACTCCAGGGGGCACGGCTCAGTGTATGGGAAATGCAACAGGAAAATATACCAGTGAAACTGATAGTGGATGGTGCTGCCGGCCGCCTGATGCAGGAAGGACAGATAAACAAAGTGGTTATAGGTGCAGACAGAGTTGCTAAGGGCGGAATTGCCAACAAGATCGGGTCACTCATGGTGGCACTGGCAGCTAAACGATTCAATGTACCATTCTATGTGGCTGCACCCAAAAGCACATTTGATCATGAAAACAGTATTTATGATATAGAAATAGAAGAACGTGACCCTGAAGAAGTTTTAGGGTTTGCTGGGTGTCAAGCAGCACCTTGGGGAACTGAGGTGAGGAATCCTTCCTTTGATATTGTCCCCAATGACCTTATAACTGGTATTATAACTGAAGATGGGATACTGGAGCCTATATAAATGGCTTTTATTTTTATAAGCTACCAATAATCCTTTATTATTTATTCATTTATTTTATTCCTATTTTTAATTAGTTCAAAAATAGTTTCCTTTAAAATCCTTTATTTAATCTTAAAATAATTTTCTACTCTCTAATTATCAGTCAATCCTCTCTAATTAACAGTCAATCTCTTTGATAAGTCACCAAATGGTTCAGTTATATTCACGCCTGCAAGTTTTCCCATGGCCTGAAAGAATTCATCTGTGGATTTTTCTTTTAAACACCAGCTTTTGCAGGAAATTCTATGGTTATCTTTTATTATTTTCAGCTGCCAGATATCTCCTTCAATTGGGATGTTTTGGAGGATATCTTCTTCACTTGAATCATCATCTTCATTAGATAAATCTTCTTCAGGAATGTTTTCATCTTTATGAATGTTTTCATTTATTACCGAATCATGGTCACAGTTATCATCTTCGCAGTGGCAATGTTCTTCTTCATGATCTTCCTCGCATGATGAGTCTTCTTCAGCTTCACCTGGCCAGCGACATTCATCCCAGTCCCAAATTCCGCACTGGTTTAGTTCATCCCAGAATTGTTTCCATTTTATTTCATCTGGAATTGAGACCATGGTGAGATATTCATTCTTTTCAGTAAGATGAGAATCGGCTTCTGAAAAAAAGAAAAGCCTTCCATCAACCAATTTAAGTGAATTATGCCCTCCTGATTTAAATGAGTATTCCAATTCCAATAATTGTGGTAGCTGGATATTATTCTTAAATTGTTTATTATCCATAATAATACTCCTAAATAAAATATACTCCTGATATCATCAAATATTATAATCTATATAACTTATCTCATTCTCAATTAATACGGGCATCAATGGCCACATGCCAAACCTTTGGACTGCGGGATTTGACCTTTCGCATACCCAGTACTTCCACCTGACGGGGGTAAGCTGCTTTTTTAACCCGTTCTACAGGATCTTCAAAATCCCGGCTGAACTGGTAATAATTCAAAGTTCCACCTGGTTTTAAATGTTCCACTGCCACTGGAAGAAACTCACAGGCAGTTCCAGGGAGATTCATGATAATCCGGTCAGCTTGAACATCCAAATCCTTTAAAACTTTTGCCACATCTCCTAGAAGTGGCTTAACTTTACCCTGAACTTTATTTAACTCCATATTCTCTTTGAGGTAGTGAATTGCTGCCGGATTAATGTCTACAGCGTAAATAGTTATACTTTTAAGTTTTGGTCTTCTGGCGATGTTAATGGCAAATGGCCCCACCCCGGTGAACATGTCAATAATTACCTCACCATCTTGGACCTCATCACCAATGATCCTTCTTTCTGTAGCCAGACGGGGGCTGAAGTAGACATCTTTCACATCCAGCATTATGCGGGAATCGTATTCACGGTGGATGGTTTCAGAGTCATCTTTCCCTGCAAGGTGTTCCAACTCACGGGTACGGATAACACCTTTAATTGCACTTTTTTTACGGTACACAGACCTTCTCTTGGTGAACTTTAGAGCAGCCTCTCCAATGAGGTATTTTTCTTCTTCCAGGTCTTCTGGAATCTCCAGGATCACCACGTCCCCTATGATATCAAATGATTTTTTAAATTCTTCCATCTTCTCAGGAGGTATCTTTTCCTGGAGGAAGTCTTCCATGTTGCGGGGTCTTTTCTTAAGTTCTTCAAATTCAGTTTCAACCAGGTTATCCTGGAAAAGCCCCATTTCTTTTATGAAATCATTATCTGGTTTGGTAGTTAAGGGAAGATAGACATAATCATCAGAACGCTTTATCTTCCAGTTATGATCCAGCAAATATTTCTCCTGTAGAAACAGTCTGATGTGGTTGGCTTCTTTTTTAGGGACCTTTAATCCAATCATGGAATTCCTCTAATTTTTCTTAACATGTACTTATTCCTATAAACATGTAGTTATTCTATAATCATTAATTATTAACTGCAATTGGCCTGTTATCTGCAATTACCTATTATCTGCAATTACCTATTATCTGCAATTATCTTATTATCTGCAATTACCTATTATCTGCAATTATCTTATTATCTGCAATTGACCCATTACTGAAATTAATTATGAACTGCATTTTTCTCATAATCCTTACCTGTAACTATTCTTATAATTTTCTTGTGGATTACCAGTTTACAGATCACTGTTTAATTGGGTTCTTGGCAGTTTAACAGTGCTTGGCAGTTTAACATATAACTGATTAAACATTTATCTTAACTCCAAAATAAAATTTTATAAACCTTCCATCCTATAATTAGATGTTGAAGGTGAAAAAAATGCTCTACCTGGTTGGACTGGGACTTTACAATGAAAAAGACATATCTTTAAATGGTCTTGAGGCCATTAAATCTGCTGATATTGTTTACGCTGAATTTTACACTGCACGTCTGTTTGGAGGCGATCTAAAATCACTGGAGGCACTGGCTGGAGTAACCATAAATATACTTCGCCGTGAAGAAGTGGAAGAAGAGAATTTACCAATTAAACAGGCAGAAATCAAAGATGTGGCATTTTTAACAGCGGGTGATCCCTTAATGGCTACCACTCACTCTGATATTCTGATGGAAGCCCGGAAAAAAGGTATTAAAACCAGAGTCATACATGCCTCATCCATACTCTCGGCAGCTCCGGGTATTGCCGGGTTGCAGGCATATAAGTTCGGTAAGGTTACCACCATACCTCGACCAGAAGAAAATTACTTCCCCCACTCTCCCTATCAGGTTATTGGGGAGAATAAGAAGATGGGACTGCACACCCTGGTACTTCTGGACATTCAGGCTCACCGGGATTATTACATGACTGCCAATGAAGGACTGGAATATTTGCAGCGTGTTGAACAGGAGCGAAAGGAAGGTCTCATAACCGAAAACACTCTAGCAGTGGTTATTGCACGTGCTGGTTCCCCTGAGCCACTGGTTCGCGCAGACAGGGTGAACATTTTAATCGGAGAAGACTTTGGAGGACCACTCCACTGTATTATAATACCGGGGGATCTGCACTTTCTGGAGGCGGAAGGGCTGGTAGTTTTAGCGGATGCACCTGAATCCATTCTGGAAGAAGATTAAATCCAGATAATTATTTCATGAAAATTATAAGGATTTTAAGAAAATGGCAACAAATTTAATTAAAAATAATTTCAATAATGCCAGACCATTTCTTAAATGGGCGGGGGGCAAAACTCAGCTACTTTTAGAACTTGAAAAAAGGTTCCCTAAGCCGATACGGAAAAGTCGGGTTATCAAACGGTATATTGAACCTTTTGTTGGTGGCGGGGCAATGTTCTTTTACCTTAAAAATCATTATCTGGTCAATGAATCCATTCTTATGGACGTGAATCCAGAGTTAATCATGGCTTATAGAGTGATTCAGCAGGATGTGGATAAACTAATCGCCATCCTTAATGATATGGAAACTGAACACCTTCAAAAGGGTGAAGATGCCAGAAAAGATAATTTTTACAGTATCCGGGCTGACTACAACCAGCAACTGGAGTTTGTGGATTATCCAAATTATGAGGCTGGATGGATCCAGAGAACCGCTTCCTTGATATTCCTTAATAAAACATGTTACAATGGACTTTTTCGCCTGAACAGTAAGGGTGAGTTCAATGTACCCTTCGGCAGGTATAAGAATCCCAACATCTGTGATGAAGCAAACTTGCAGGCAGTTCACCAGGCACTTGAAAAAACAGAGATACTATGTGCAGACTTCACCCATGCTCAGGACTTCATTAAAAAGGACACATTAGTGTACATGGACCCACCATACCGGCCTCTAAACAGCACTTCTCATTTCACCAGCTACTCTGGAGAAAGGTTCTGTGACCAGGACCAGGAAAAACTGGCCAGATTTTATCAAGAAATGGATTTAAAAGGTGCATACCTTGTCTTAAGTAACAGTGACCCCAAAAACCATGATTTGGAAGATAATTTCTTTGACGAACTCTACAGCAAATATGAAATAGATAGAGTACCAGCTAAACGAAATATAAATTCCAATACATCCAGTAGGGGTGAAATAAACGAGTTAATTATCCGAAATTTCAGTGATTAACGTTTGAACTAAAATTAACAGGAAAAAGAATATATTTATGAGAATATTATTGGAGGGAATAATTTGAAATGTGCTTCCTGCACTAAGAAAGATTGTTTTAACGGCAAAGACTGCCGGGATATGGGGGATAAAATCAAAGAACTTTACGTAGATGATGAAATCAGTTTACTCAAAGCATCTTCTGCTATTGAAGCCAGATACTACATGGAAAAAACCCGTATACAAGAGGTAATTCTTTTTTCAAAGGAAATGGGCTATGAAAAGATTGGAATGGCATTTTGTGTTGGTTTAGAACAGGAAGCCCGTCAAATTCATGATCTATTCCGAAAACATTTTCAGGTGCACTCAGTTTGTTGTAAAGTATGTGGGATTGATAAATCCGATTTCCAGCTGGAGCAGATTGATGAAAACTGTTATGAAGTCATGTGCAATCCCATTGGTCAAGCAACAGTTCTCAATGAAAAGAATACAGATCTTAACATCATAATTGGGCTGTGTATTGGTCATGACATCCTATTCACAGAACATTCAAAGGCACCAGTAACCACTCTGGTTGTTAAAGATAGAGTCCTTGCCCATAACCCCTTAGGGGCAGTTTATTCTATGTATTATCAAAATAAACTTAAAAATGGAATATGAATCAAATTGAAGCTTAAATCAAATTGAAGATGGAAATAACTTTCAATTTCATAAATTCAATTCTTAAACTAGGATTATTCACTTATTTTTTTCCTTATTGGGTGTTATTTAATATTTAGTGTATTATTTAAGTTTAATCATCTTCTTTAGGAGTTTTTTCCTTTTTATCGGTGAATTCGCATTTTTCCACATTTTGAAGGGGAATTAGCACGATTTTTTTCCCAGTATCCTGTGATCCATAAATTACTTCAATCAGACCTCTTTTTTCATGGATTTCTATAGATTCAACTCCAAACTCTCCTCTGCGAAAGTTGTGCACACTTTCATTGATCATACTCACTTCAATACGGTCAATCATTTCCACCCTCCTTCTTTATCCATATTTAAATTGATTTTTGCAGTGATTCCTGTTTGATTTATATTATGCTTTTATTTTTGTGGTCCCTATGATAAATCTGCTTTTATATAATTTGTTTGGAGGTAGTTGGATCTAGCAAAAAGTATATATGCTTCCGGACACTATGTTAAAAATAACCTATGTTAAAAATAACCTATGTTAAAAGTAACCTATGTTAAAAGTAACCTATGTTAAAAGTAACCTATGTTAAAAGTAACCTATGTTAAAACTAACATCGGTTTTGGTGTAAGGTGATCTTATGGTAAACACAGAACTCATAATTTTAGGAATGATTTCATATCAACCGAGTCATGGGTATCTATTAAAGAAAAATGTAAGCGATTGCTTTGGGAATCCTTATTTCAAGTTGAATAACAACGTATTATATTCTACATTGGCCAAACTTGAAAAAAACGGATTCATTATCGGAAAAGAGATGCCTAATGAAAAAATCAATAAAAAAGTGTACCACATCACAGAGGAGGGAAAAAAACATTTAGTTGATCTGGTTTCCACGCCAGTTAAACCTGGAACTGACGATTTCAGTTTTTTGGTACAGACAGCATTTATGGATATAATAACACCTGAGAAAAGGATTAAAGTTGTCAAACCTTTGTATGAATCAAAAATGATACTTTACCAAGAAGTTCTGGAAAAAAAAGAAAAAAATGCATCAAACATGCTTCCAGTTTCACGGATAGCCCTGGACTATGGTATAAAAGAACTGGAAAATGCACTGGAATTCTATGAAAAACTGATGAACAGGGAAAAGTGACGATGAGCATTATCGCCTTAACACCGAACTAATACCTAAACGGATTAAAAGAATTTAAATTGTATAAAAAAGTGAGGAATCTTAAATGGCGAATTTAAAAGAAGAAAAAATGTTTAATAGCTTGTTATTCATGTGAAGGGGATAACATAGTCAGTGGCAAACTTGTGAATTTACCCCTGAATAATCCGGAATTAATAATGAAGATCACTCAGAATATGGTAGAAGGTAATTTTGATTTTTGCTCTGATTATCATGAAATCAGCAATGGATATATAAATGAATTATTTTCGTTCTTAAAGTTTCAAAAGGAAGAACCAGTGGAGACTAATAAATGATGAATTCAAGAAAAGATCTGCAGGATAGGTTATTTGAAGGAGGAATTCTAATTGAATGATTTCATTATAGAGGCCCGCGACGTCACCAGAGATTTTGGTGATTTTCGTGCAGTTGATAAACTCAACCTTAAAATTAAAAGAGGAGAAGTTTTTGGATTTTTAGGCCCTAATGGTGCTGGAAAAACGACCTCAATCAGTATAATGGTTGGATTGTTACGCCCCACCAGTGGGGATGTTTTTATAAACGGGGAAAAACTGGATAAAGTGGAAAAGGGAACCATAGGTATCTGCCCTCAGGAATTAGTGTTATGGGACTTTTTAACCTGCAAAGAAAGCCTAATGCTTATTGGTGATATGTATGAAGTTCCCAAAAAGGAACTTGAAAAAAGAGTGCATAAACTGCTTGATGACCTTTTCCTCACAGACAAGGCTGATACTGTAGTCACTCAACTATCCGGGGGAATGAAAAGACGACTAAACCTGGCCATGGCAGTTGTTCACCATCCAGAAATTGTAGTCTTAGATGAACCTTCAGAAGGGCTTGATCCACAATCAAGAAGGGTTCTATGGAATTATATACGTAGTTTAAGGGATGATGAGGGTAAAACAGTTATCCTGACTACACACCTCATGGATGAAGCAGATCGCCTCTCTGATCGAATAGCCATCATTGATCATGGAAAACTCCTTAAACTGGACACTCCATCCAACCTAAAAAAAGAAATAGGTGAGGGGGATGTGGTGGAAATGAAACTTTCTGATCCAGAAAAAATTCAGGATGTAGCTAATTTGCTTGTAGAAATGGAAGACGTACACTCTGCAGTAGATGTGGATGGTACACTTAATGTAAGAGCCCTGGATGCAGTGAGCAAACTTCCAAAAATGATAGATCACGTTGAAAGTGCAAATACTCATGTACTGGATTTATCTATTCGCCAGAATACCCTGGAAGATGTGTTCATAGATTTAACTGGAACTGGACTAAGGGAGTAGGAACATGAAATTTATAAGTATAGCAAAAAAAGATTTTAAAGAATTAATCCGGGACCGTAGAGGTCTGATGATGATCCTACTATTCCCTATATTCTTCATGTTGGTATTTGGATTTGCATTTGGCGGTATAAGTGAGAATAATCAACCACATAACTTGGCAGTGGTAAATTATGATACTGGGGCTACCATGCCTGGAACCGGTGAACAGGTGAACTTTGGAAATAATCTTACCCAGATTCTGCAAGACTCTAATTATCAGGACAGTGATGTTCATTTGTTTAATGTCACTCAAACCACCGAGGAAGATGCGCAAAAGAAACTTAAACACCGGGATGTTGATGCTGAGTTAATAATACCTCCCAACTTTTCACAGTCTTTGGTGGCATATATCACCAGCAGTGTGCAGGAAAAGATGGCTCCAGGCACTGTAACTTCACCACAGTCTAATGAAACTTCAACCGTTATAATACGTGGTGATACGGGTTATATTGGATTTGGAGTGTCACAGGGAATATTAACTGGGGTTATGGAGCAGTACCAGGATAAAATGACTTCTCAGGTGCAAAAGTCAATCCAGGGAACATCTGGAGTGGAAGCTAATAGTTACATCCAGAGTAAGGTGGAAGGTATTCCTGGAACTGATGCATTCACCAACTTTGATTTCCTGGCACCAGGAATGATGGTATTTGCCATACTGCTTTTAACCAATACCGTGGCCGCAGGTTTAACCAGAGAAGTGGATAAAGGAACACTCACCCGGTTAAAACTCTCCAAAATGACATCGTTCGACCTATTATTTGGTGGTATGATTCCATGGTCTCTGATTGCAGCAGCCCAGGTAATAATCCTCCTGGCAGTAGCTATAATGATAGGATTTCACTGGCAAGGTGGTATAAATTCAATTATTCTGGCAGTGATTGTGGGAATAATTGGAGGAATTGCATCCATAGCATTGGGAATGATTATAGCAGCGTTTGCCCGTAACGACCGTCAGGCAGCCAGTCTGGGAACACTCATCAGCGTTCCATTAACTTTTGTGGTAGGTGCATTTTTCCCATTACCCCCGATGCAAATAGCCAGCTTAGGTGGGCAGGCATTCCAGTTAAATGATATCTTGCCATGGACCCATGTGCTTTCAGCCCTCAGATCCACTCTTACCTATGGTGAAGGATGGGGTGATATATCATACCAGGTGATGTGGGCAGTTGGTTTAACCATTGTGCTCTTTGCAATTGGTCTGGTGCTCTTTTCAAAAAACAGGTTAAAAGCTGAAAACTAAATAATAGTTTATGGAAAAATTAACATGTTGAAAAAGACTTGCCAAACATCAAAAAAAAATGGTAATTGAAGGAGTATGATCAAATGGCAGATGGAAAACAGGAACATAAACATCATGGAAAATCTACCCGGGACATTCTTGATCCTAAAAAGATACTGGGTGTTCTGGAATTAAAGGAGGGTCAAACATTTATGGATGCAGGTTGTGGAGATGGTTATATCTCCATTGCTGCTTCTGAATTAGTTAAAGAGTCAGGAAAGATATACTCTGTGGATGCGTACCAACCCAGTTTAGATGGACTCAACCAGGAGGCTAAAAAACTCCAAATCAATAATTTAAAGACAGTACTTGCAGATATGACCATTGCCGTGCCCCTGGAAGATAACCTGATTGATGTGTGTGTCATGGCCAATGTACTGCATGGTTTTACCAGTGAAGATACACTTAAAACTGTTTTAACTGAAATTAGAAGAGTTCTGAAACCAGGAGGCACATTTGCAGTGGTTGAGTTCATCAAGGCCGATGGACCACCAGGACCATCCTATGATGTTCGTTTAACTCCTGAAGATGTGGAGGAAATCCTGGAAGAACATGGATTCACCATAGGTGGAACAGCGGAAGTTGGTAAATATCATTATCTGGTGAAATCCTTTAAGAAATAATTATTTAGGAATTCAAAAATTATTTTTTAGGCCTTTTTAGGCCATTTATTATTATTTTATAAGATAACTTAAGGGGTTAATTTATTTTAGCTATTGATTTCTATTTTTATTAATAATAAAAACTTATTATAATGGTTTAATTCAGGAAATTACTTAAAATTAAAGGATTTTTTAATTTAAAACTCAATCCTGTGAGATAACTTTTAAGAATGTTAAAAAAATTAATAAAAAGGAGTTTTTTCCACAAGTCAGTTAGGGTACGTCTTATTAATACAAAGGAGTATAACTATCCACAAAATCCACATAGTCCCGATCTAAAATCCTTAAAGCAGACATGGCCTCAGGAGAAGAACAGCATCGCTCTTCCACCAGGTTACGTAGGGTACCGTTTTGTATATGGGCCCTCACTTCCCTCAGCACAAAGTCCAGAGAGTCTTGATTGTATTTTTTCAATTCTTCTGGAGTAAAATCGTATATAGGATATTGTTGGAGGTCATAATTACCGTGAGGGGTGGTTATCGCCCCTATTTTGGCATAAAAGTCTGCACTGGAATCTCCGAAGAAATCCACACCCAGATAAACCAGTAAAGGAATGAAATTCAACTCTGCAAATGGGAAAATTAATGCTGAATTGGGGCTCATATTCTCCCGTAGGTTGGTGATTATCTTCAGAAGATCCTGGGGTTTTCTTAGAAGATCATCTGTGTTTGCTACCAAAAATAGCCGATAACCCAGTTCTTCCAGTGCACTGGCACATTCTAGGCGAAGATCCGGATACTTAGCACCATGAAGCACTGCTATCTGGTTAATATCGCCTTTTTGTGCATTTTCTATTGTGTTTTCCACAGACCATTTGGCCATTTCTCGAGGCACATCATAAGGCATGGGCTCATCTGGAACCATGGACTCCAGATTGAATTTTAAAATGTTCGGTGTTTCTGTGGCCTGGTATTTGCCCTGCCTTGCCGGTCCGTCGTGAGATTTTATTTCTAACATGTGATCAGTGTTTTTTTTATGATTAAATTATTTTTTTTTAATGAATTAAGAATCAATGAAATTTATTCAGTTAATCAGAATCTATTCAAATACTAATATAATCTAATTACTCATATTTATTGTACTCATCTTAAATTAATAAATATCCCGTTTACTTATACTCTTATTTATCTCACTTGTTAACATCTTTTTAATATTAATCTCCCATGGGTGTAACCTAAAAGGTTACACTAACCTAATTTTTAGCAACCTTTATATAGCTCTATATTCAAGACTTTTAATTGGAAATCACATGGTTTTCCAAGAGAACCGTAGGATGACCGGGGTGTGAATATAATGAGCTTTTTAGATCGCTTAAAAAACGTATTTGGTGGCGGAGAAGAGCCAGAAAAGAAAGATCAAGCAGCAAAATCAGAGACTGAAAAGCCCCCGGTTGAAAAAGATACAGTAACACAAGATACAGTCAAAGAAGAACCAAAATCAGAGACTCCAGTAGATGCGAAGCCGGTAGAAACTCCGGCTGAAGAGAAACCAGTAACTGAGGAAAAAACCTCAAAAACAGAAACTGAAAAAATACCAGAACCAGCAACAGAATCAAAAGATGATACAGAGATTAAAGAAGAAGTTAAACCGGAAATGGCTGAAGCTGAAGAACCAGTGAAAGCAAAAGAACCTAAAAAAGAAAGGAGTGAAAGCATGACTTTACTGCAAACTGATGAAAATTTAATAACTCGTGCAGATGTGGATGAAGATTTCAAACAATCAATCATGGATGCTGGCGCAGAATCAGTGGCCGTATGTTTCCAGTGCGGTACCTGTACTGGTGCCTGCCCATCAGGAAGGAGAACCCCTTACCGAATAAGAGGAGTAGTCCGAAGGGCTGTAATGGGATTAAAAGAAGATGTAATATCCGATGATTCCATCTGGATGTGTACCACCTGTTACGAATGTCAGGAAAGATGCCCACGAGGAATCAAAATCGTGGATATCGTGAAGATCATACGAAACCAGGCAGCAGCAGCCGGATACATGGCCCCTGCACACAAAATGACTGGATTATTCGTAACCAAAACCGGCCACGGTGTGCCAATCAACGACGCTACCATGGCACTGAGAAAAAGTGTGGGTCTAGATGAACTACCACCAACCACCCACCAGTTCCCAGAAGCACTGGAAGAAGTACAAACAATAATCAAAGCCACAGGTTTCGACAACCTCATAGGCTACAACTGGGAAACAGGAGAACTAGAATAAGGTGATACAAATGGCATTCGCATATTTCTTAGGATGTATAATGAACAACAGGTACCCTGGAATTGAAAAAGCAACCAGGATCATGTTTGACAATCTGGACATCGAACTACAGGACATGGAAGGAGCATCATGCTGCCCAGCACCAGGAGTATTCGGTTCATTCGACAGAACCACCTGGGCTGCCATAGCCGCCAGGAACATAACCATTGCTGAAGATCAGGGTAACGACATCATGACTGAATGTAATGGATGTTTCGGATCACTATTCGAAACCAACCACATGCTTCATGAAGACGAGGAAATGAAGGAAAAGATCAACGGTGTTCTAGAAGAAACTGGCCGTGAATACAAAGGTGAAGTTAACGTCAGACACTTCGCTGAAATTCTCTACAACGATGTAGGACTGGACAAACTCTCAGAAGCAGTAACCAACCCATTAAACCTCAACGTTGCAGTACACTACGGTTGCCACTTCCTCAAACCTAGTGCAGAAATTGACATTGACGACCCAATCCAACCAACCATCCTTGATGAATTGGTGGAAGTAACCGGAGCAAAATCCGTACCATACAAAGATAAAATGATGTGCTGCGGAGCAGGTGGAGGTCTACGTTCCCGTGACCTTGACGTGACCCTATCATTCACCCGTGAAAAACTCCAGAACATGAAAGAAGCAGGAGTAGACGCAATAGTTAACGTTTGCCCATTCTGCCACTTACAGTTCGACGTGGGACAGACCGAAGTGAACAAAGCTTACGGTGACAACTGGGACATTCCTGTTTTCCACCTGGCACAGCTCTACGGACTGGCAATGGGAGTCAGCAAAGAAGACCTAACAGTCGATGCTCACCAGATCAGCACTGACCCTGCCCTCAAAAAACTGGATGAAATTACCGGTGGAGAATAATCCTATTCTCCATTAATTATTTTTTTTACCCGTAAGTTTTTTATTTTTAAAAATACTAATTAAATACTAATTTTAACTTAACTAACAGAATAAAAAATATAAGAGGTGTTCTTTTGTTCGTAGCTACTCTAGCCGGAGTATTTAAATTCACGGAATTACCGGAAAAATACGGTCCATTTGTACAGTACAAAGCATCATTAGAAAATAAAACAATTGAATCTACTGATAACATAGCCATCCTCGATATTAGTGGTACTGAAAGTGTGCATGTATTGTTTTTAGACTCCTATAAAAGTTTAAAAGAGATCGATGAGGAGCTTAATGCAGCTGATGCCCAACTCAACCACAGTTCTAGAAAGGTTCTGGAAGGTTACTTATGAGCGAATTGCCAGCAGAACAGACCTGGCTGGTGCTGGTGGACCTTCTAACTGATCTTAAAAAGAAAGAAAAAGAGATCCCCACGGAAATCACCAAAAACATCCAGATGGCCAAAACCACCATTAACTTCTACAAGGTAGATCCCACCGATCCTGAAAGACAGGTAGCGGTAAAACGAATCAATGAATTTTTAACTTCAGTTCAGAATTTTTTAATGGGTTTGGCTGAGGAAGTAAGTTCAGAATATGTAGATAAATGGATGGATAAACTCCTAAGAGCTTCCAGGGGAGAAGTAGTATACCCCCAGAAAAAAACTGATTCCAAGTTCGTGGTAGGTGCACCATCTGGTTTTTCAATGGTTCGAATGAACTTCAAGACTCCCCTCTCTGAGGATAGGGTTCAGGAAATCGCAGAATATGAAAACGTTATCATTGAATTTGAGGAAGATACCCTGATAGTAATCTATGGAGACAAAGAAAACATTAAAAAAAGCCTTCAGGAACTTTCATCATTCTTCAAAGAACAAATAATAGAAATGGAATAAAACAATTGAAATTTAATTTATATAGGGATTAAATTCCAGTTTTTAGGGATAGTGGTGATTTAATCATTGTTCTGATTAAAAATATCCTATTAGATAAAATTAACATTGGAGAATAAAGTTTAAAACTGGATTCAATAAAAAAAGTTTAAAAATTGATAATCAATGGTTTTTATTAAATTAATGGAATCGTAGATTCGTAAATCAAAACTTTTTCGTAGTATCAAAGTATCAAACTCATTTTTAGTACTAAAAACTTCAATTTAGTATGGATTTGAATTTTTAACATTTAATTATAGAACGTTAAGGAGGAGAACTATGAAAATCATTGCTATAACTGATCTCCATGGTAATATAAAGCCTATCATTACCTATCTTAAAGATAACAAAGTGGACCTGATAATCATAGCCGGTGACATTACCAATTTCGGCCCTCCCAAGCTGGGAGAAGATCTGTTAAATGAAATCAGTTCATTTGGAGTACCAGTACTGGCAATACCCGGTAACTGCGATCCAGAGTCCATACATGTTAATATCGATCAATCCCAGGCCATAAATATCCACGCCCGCAACATGATAATTAAGAACATAGGAATATGCGGTTTCGGAGGTTCTAACCCCACACCATTTGACACTCCCCTTGAATTTGAGGAAATTCAAATCTATGATGAAGCAAAAAAAGCCATTAAAGGGATTGGAAATGAGGAAATAACTCTTTTTATTACTCATGCTCCCCCATATGGTACTAAAACTGATCTTTTACCTTCAGGGACCCATGTGGGAAGTAAAAGCCTGCGTAAAATTATTGAAGAAATGCAACCCACCCTCAATATTTGCGGTCACATACACGAAGCACGGGGCACTGATAAGATTGGTAACACCACCATCGTAAACCCCGGAGAACTATCACAGGGCTATGCATGCTTAATCCAAATTCCTGATGCTCCTGGAGATGAAGAGGTAGAAACAGAACTAATAAAACTTTCAAGTTAATCTTAGCTCTTTCATATTTCTGGGATAAAAAAAATCCATAAAGAAAAGGATTTAAATGATGTTGACAAATAATATTTTGATTTTTATATCTTGCAATGCCCCAATGTTGAGGTGAAGTTACTATGATAATGGTTGAAGGAGAAGTAAGCGGGAAAAAATACAGGGAACCCTTTTCTAAAGGAGTTTTAGCCAGGTCTCTAACCCGTGCTGAAATGGATCCCAACAAAGCCTACACTTTCTCTTCGCAGATAGAAGCTCAGCTCAAAAAAGAGGGTGTGAAATTAATCAAACTGGATGACCTGGTGAACGTCGTCCGCCAGAGGCTGAAAGAGGAAGACAGTGAAATAGCTGTCCAGTATGGTCTCTGGAAAAGGATAAGGAAATGTCAGGACCCTTTAGTTATTCTCATAGGAGGTTCATCAGGAGTGGGAACTTCTTCCATAGCATTTGAGGTGGCCAACAGACTGGGAATCCGTAACATGATCAGCACGGACATGATACGAGAAGTAATGCGTAAAATCGCATCCAAGGAGCTTTTACCCACCATCTATGAATCCAGTTACACTGCCTACCGCTCCCTCAGAATACCACCACCACCTGAACTGGATGAGGTGTTAATAGGTTTCAGGGACCATGTAGACACGGTGAGTGTTGGTGTAGAGGCGGTTATTGAACGATCCATAACCGAGGGCATCAGTATTGTTATTGAAGGAGTTCACATCGTACCCGGATTCATCAGGGAAGACCTGGTTTCCAGGGATAATGTACACATGTTCATTTTAACCCTGGAAGATGAAGAAGTGCATAAGGGTCGTTTTTATTCAAGATGCCGGCAGCAATGGGCAAGAAGGCCTCTTGAAAGGTACATGAATTATTTTGGGGCAATTAGGAGGACTCATAAATACTTTGAAAGTCAGGCCAACAAATATCATGTTCCTGTGATAGAAAACATTGATATCACCACCACCATTGAATCGATTATTGAAGATATTACCAAAACCTATGGAAGTGAAGACTATGTTACCGAATCTAAAGGTTAAGGATGTAATGAGCCAGAAGGTTATTACAGTCCCTCCTACTGAAGATGTTGTATTTGCATTTGAAAAACTGATGAAACATAAAATAAGTTCACTGCCAGTAGTGGATGAAGATGGAAAACTGGTGGGAATTGTTACTGCCACTGATCTGGGTCATAACCTGATACTGGATAAGTATGAGTTAGGGACCACTGTGGAAGAGGTTATGGTTAATCAGGTGATATACGTCCATCCTGAAGATGATCTGGCCACAGCAGTGCGTAAAATGCATGAATATGGTTCAGATGATGGCATAATTAACCAGCTGGTGGTTCTGGATAACCATGAACTGGTAGGTATTGTTTCAGATGGAGACATAATAGGTTCCATTGAACTGTAAAAGCAGATTATCTAATCCATTGAAATTTTAAAAAAATGGGGGAAGGTTATTTTCTTAATTTTTTCTTAAATAGGAAATCATTCCTAAAGAAAAAAAGAGAATAACTTTATCTATTGAATATCCTTGTTTTATGATTATTTTATCTAGTTATCCTTGTTCATCTGGATTATTTTTGTCTAATTATCCTCATTCTACCTAATAATCATTATTCTACCTAATTATCATTATTTATTCTACATAATAATCATTATTTATATTTAATTATCCTTATTCTACCTACTATTATCATTATTTTATTTACAATTTTTACAATTTTTAATTGTTTATCCCTGATGAGTTACCCTTGGTTTGAATGAGTCACATAAATTGGGAAACTTCTTGGTTAATTCCATTTCCAGTTTTTCAATGATTTCTTCTTCTATTTCTGGACTTTTTTCCACAGAAACTGAGAAAGAATCTGCACTGAGGGAGACATTAATGTTTTCTTCCCCAATATTAAACTCCATAGGAATGGATTTACCCGCATCCAGTGTTTGGACCATATCTTTCATGATATCGTCATTTATCTTGAGCAATTTATTCCCTGTTGGAGTGTAGGTTTCACTTTCAGTTTCTATTCTCTTTATCCTGAACGGAGCACAGCCTTCAGTCCGGGCAGCCTTCCTGTTAGTCCAGAATATGGTCACCATCACCTTCCTCTCATTGTCCAGTCCACTTTCAAAATTCACGGATTTCATGATTAACCCCCTTTTTTTATCCATAAAGTTATTTTACTCTTAAGATGCATTAACTCCCCTAAGTCATCAATTTCCTGAATGATTCAACTCTGAATACTATAACTCCCTGAATACTATAACTCCCTGAATACTATAACTCCCTGAATACTATAACTCCCTGAATACTATAACTCCCTGAATACTATAACTCCCTGAATGCTATAACTCCTTGAATGATTCAACTCCCGGAATTCAACTCATTGAAATGAGTTTACTCCTTGGAATGCATAACCTCTGAATGGTTCAACTCCTTGAACTGCATAACTCAATAATATGCATAAACAACCTTTTAAAGGAGGGGATCAGAATGGATCCCTCACATTTTCTTGATCTTCTGGGCCATTTCCTGACCTATCTGGTAGCAGTGATCAAGCTGGTCACTGTTGGGTACATAGTTAACCTCATATTTATCCTGAACATCAAATCCACATTTAGTAAGTGTCTCTCCCACTTTATCCACAGCTTTACCACTCCATCCCTTGGAGCCAAAGGTAACTGCCAGTCGTTTAAATCCTGTTCTCTGGAAGCTCAATCCCTCCAGGTAGTAAAGCAGATCCCCTGCACTGGGGTATGGTCCGTTGAAGAGTGTTGGAATCCCCAGAAGCAGTGCTTTACTGTCCAGGATGTCGTTAACCATTTCACTGCGTTCATCGGTGTGCATGAAGTACATGATCACATCCACCCCTTCACTCATGAGACCTTCGGCCAGGGCATGGGCCATCATACGGGTGGAGTAATGCATGGTATCGTAGATGATGGTTGCTTTATCCCGGCACTTGCCAGTGGCCCAGTTGCTGTAGGCACTGATGATCTTGGCAGGATCGGTCCATATCTGCCCGTGGGAAGGGGCAATCATCTTGATCTTATCCAGCAATCCCAGTTCCTTAACCTCTTCCAGCTTGCGAACCACCAGCATGGAGGCTGGTGTTACCAGGTTTGCGTAGAATTTCTGGGCAGCATTCATCAGCACGAATTCTGGTATTTCATGATCGTACCTTTCCCTGAAGCAGAGGTGCTGACCAAAGGCATCATTGGAAAACAGGATACCCTCATCGAGGAGGAGGGTGAACATGCTATCTGGCCAGTGAAGCATCTTGGCATCCAGGAAGGCCAGTGTCCGACCACCCACTTCCAGGGTGTCCCCGGTTTTTACTGCCTTAAAATCAGCATCTTCCAATCCTGGGTAGTGCTGTTTCAGGCCGTTGATTGCCACCTGACTGCAGTATATTGGGGCATTAGGGAAGCGTTTGTGAATCTCAGTTAAAGCCCCACTGTGGTCTTTTTCAATATGATTCTGGATGATAACATCTACCTTCACTTCCCGGTTTTCCTGGGCAAATGCATCCTCTATTCGACCCCACAGTTGTGCTGAAGAACCAGGGTAGGTGTTGTCTATTACTGCCACCTTATTATCTCCAAATAATAGAAACGCGTTGTATGTAGTTCCTTTGAGCGTGTAACCATGGTAGTCCCGAATATCCCAGTCCATTACACCAATCCAGTACACTCCTTCTGCAATCTTAACCGCATCTGCTTTCATTATTTCCCTCCTAAATAAATATTGAAATTCGTGATCTATAACTTATTAATAATTAGCAAATTGTATCATATATTTTTTATTCTAAACATTTTACAGAATCATTAAAATTTCTAAAAAGTCATGAAATCCATAAAAAGAGATTTTATGAAAAATTAGTGAAAATAATATTGATATAAGGTCTTAGATTTTTCATGTTTCGGAAAGCTTTTGTAAAGCTGTTTTTGAGTTGTAACCTTGTGTTGTGATGAGTCCTGCTAATAATACAGTTAATATGGTGGTTTTTTTAGCTGATTCAGGTGTGTATTTGTGTAGTTTTTTCAAGCCCAATCCTGATTTGCATAATTTGAAAAAGTCTTCGATTTTTCCTCTTATGGGTTTGTATTGTTTCCATTTTTGTATTTTTTGGATTAATATCTTTGTTAATGTTTTATATAGCCTTTTTGATTTGATTTCTGTCCTTTTATCTTTAAATACGCGTAATGGGTATGTTAATTTGTCTTTGAGTTTTTGTAGTTTGAATTTTTCTTTTGGGAAGATTAAAGGAACGATTTTGTATTTGGAAATTCCGATTTGGTAGTTTTCGTATTTGTAATATCCTCTGTCGAATATTATGGTGTCTTTTTTTCGGATTATTCGTCTTTTATGGAGGTTTTCCATTATTTCGGTGAAGATCTTGGTGTCATGTGGCGCCCCAGAATGGATTAAAATGGCAACGGGTAGTGTAGATTTGTGTTCTATTACTATTGTGGCTTTAAAGCCTATATAAAATCCATAAGATGATGCGTAGCTCCATTTTAGATTTTGTTTTTTTAGGTATTTTTTAGAGCGATGTTTACGTTGTGTATTGTAATCTAAGTCTATTGGTGTGGCATCAACGATAAATGTCCGTTTGCCACGTGTTTTAAGTGGTTTTGTTTGCATTAATATGCTGTTTGTGATTTTAACGTATGTGTTGGGTTTAAATCTTGATATGAATTCGGAGATTTGAATGGCTTTGGGCACTTCATTTATTTTGAAGAATTTTCGCAGTTTTTTATCTCTTTTAAGTTCAGAAACTACGAATTCAATTGTTGTATTAAAAAAAATGGCCATGAATGTGATTTTAATGGATAAAATCATCATATTGGTGTTTTTAACACCTTTAGAAGTAATTATTGATTTTGATTTTCGAGAACCGATAATTTTAAATATTTTCTCCAACAAGATATAGTTTGGGTCTTCTTTACTGTAGTTTAAGCAATGCTTCATTTATGTCACCAAACAAATATATGTAAGCATTTATACTTAAATTTAACGGTTAAGAAACCCATTTATTATTATAAAACAAAGATAAAGATGTATTCTTAGAAAGGAATGTATCATCGCGTGGGATACTACCTAAAAAAGACCTCAAAAGTTTCTTCCATATAAAAAAAATCTAAGGGGCTATATTGATATATTGTAAAATAATCATCGGGTTTGTAAAATAGATCCTCGGGTAAAAATACGGTAAAAAAAATATCTATTCATATTTTTAATCCTTAAATTTCTATTTTTCCTACAAAAACAGGTTCACTATAAAGTACAATGAGATTGAAATGGCAATACAGGCTGGAATGGTGACAATCCATGTGGTAGCAATGTTTTTGATAACATCCAGTTTAATGGTCTGAGAACCCCTGGCCAGTCCTACCCCAATAACTGTTCCTACCAAGGTCTGAGTGGGCGATACTGGCATTCCCAGAGTGGCGAAGATGAAAACAACTGATGCGGCTGATATTTGTGCTGCAAAACCCCTTGAAGGGATTAAATCAGTTATTCTCCGCCCTACAGTATCGGTAATCCTTCCACCAGCTACCAGGATCCCAACGACTATTGCTAGTGCCCCAATTATTTTAATATCAAAACCCGCACTGGCTCCGAATGTATAATAAAGCACTCCAGTGGCCACTGCAATGTCAATGGCCCCCACATTCAGTGCTGCAAAGGCAGAACTGCCTATCTGGAGGTAGGAAAAAATTTTCTCCAGACGACCCTTAACTGCAATATCCTTAACTTTATCTAAAAATGCATTTTTAAGAAGATAATAAAGTATAAACCCGATTGTCAACCCTATTAATGGTGATAACACCCAGCTGGCTAGTATAAGTCCCAGAACATTGAGATTCATGCTGCTGATACCAACACTCACCAGGCCGTAACCAAAAACAGCACTGATAATGGCATCGGACCCGGATATTGGTATTTTTTTAATGATGGTGATGGTTATCCACAGTGCAGCTGCCAATGTGATTATGAACGCTCCGGTGGCAGGTAGAGTGTCTGCACTGATTATTCCACTACCCACAGTTTTTATCACATTATTTCCCAGATACATTGCCCCTATAAATTCAAAAATAGCACCCAGTATCAGGGCTTTTCGCATGGTAAGGGATCCACTGCCTACTGCAGTTCCCACTGAGTTTCCAATGTCGTTGGCGGCAATGTTAAAAGCCATGTAGATGCTGATAACCACGCCGATTATGATGATCCAGTCCATGTGATTATTATGACTGGGGTAGTTGAAATATTTTGACTGGATTGGTTAACCATAACTTTAAATTTTGACTGGATTTGTTAACCGTAACTTTAAAATACCATCACCACCAACATTAACTGGGCTAGACTGGAGGGTCAGGGGTCCTCTGTAAGCGCACATCCCCTATATGGTGCGGTCGAAGTTCAAGGGGCGGCAGTTTAACTGGGTGTTGGCCCAGTATTTCAACGTCGAAACCTCGTCCCGCAGGATCAGTGGTGGCAGAGCCTCGGCTGGAGGGCCGGGGTGAACTGTCTTAACTTTGGGAACGGGTCAGGTCTGGAAAGAAGCAGCTCTACCTTAGACAGCTGATGCTTGTGGAGTAGCGGGGTGGAGTTGGAATTCTGGATCACCAACATTCACGAGAACTGTCCACCCTTGAACATGCCCATTAAACTTATAGAATGAGTTTCATCAAAACATGTTGGCTATCCAAGCAGTTAACTGAGTATCCAAGTAGTTAACTGGGTATTAAAATTACTGGGTGTTAAAATAGTTTAAAAATTTTTGATGAAGTTTTGCCTTTTAAGTACTAGCTTAAAACTTTAAATAGTAGATTAGACAATGTTCTGTTACCTACTTTTTTAATTAAATACATAAATCAATGCAGGGGTGGCCCAGCCTGGTACGGCGTGGGACTGCTAATCCCATGATCCTTTGGATCACGCGGGTTCAAATCCCGTCCCCTGCGCTTTATATATTAATTTAATGCTTATCTGTTAAATTTAATAATATTATAAAACCTGTTTCATAACCTGTTTACTTTATAAAAAATTCATTTGTCCTGTTCTAGCACGATTTTCACGAATTCAACAGGTGTGGAAGATTTTTCAGATATATCTCCAATGGAAAGTCCTTGGGCAGCAAATCTCCTCACCACAAATTCCAGAGGTTCACCCACCTCGATGATGTAACCATCAGGGTCATAAAAACGCATAACCCTCTGCCCCCACGGTTGAACTCGGATTCTATGAACAAATCTACAATTGAGAGATTCTAGTTTCTCCTGGACACTATCCATTTCCTCAGATTCAAAATACAATTCCATGAATTTTTTATCAACATTGACATTCTTATTCCCATTGTCATTAGCTGGTGAATCTCCTAAAAGTTCCTTGTAGTGTTCAGCATCATGAATGGCAAAACCATCTTTAAAAGCCACATTAGCCCCGTGATCCATTTCTACTTCCTGTTTCAACACATCTTCGTAGAATTTTCTTGATTTATCAATATCTCGGACTGTGATTAAGGGACAGATGTACTTTATTTTCATTTTAATCTCCTTCTTAATTCTCATAAAAAATTCTCTGTAAATTCTCCTAAAATGATAATAAACGAATCAATGTTCATTAAATGGAAATGTTCATTAAATCGGCCACAATCAAATAATAACTCGCCAATCCCTTCCATTTTCCCCAGGAACTGGCAATTTCCCTGATTTTTTCAGATGATATCTTTTCATCCGCACCGTAAAAATTGCCAATAACTCTCTGCAGGCTGATATCATCGGCAGGAATAGCATCTAGTTGGCACAATCCCCTAAGTAGTGCCATTTCGGCGGTCCAAACGCCAATACCTCTGATTTTAATCAGTTCTTCCATCATTTCTGAAGTGGTACTCATTTTTTGAAGTGATTGCAGGTCCACATTTTTGTTTATTATTTTTATGGATAAATCACGAATATACTCTGCCTTCCTAGAACTCAGACCACAGTTTCGAAGTTCTTCAAGATCTAAACGGGCCAAATCTTCTGGTGAAGGGTAGGAATAATAATCCTGACCATAAAGATGAACTGACCTATTCACATATTTTATCAAACGGTTTTCTATACTATGTGCTGCTTTGAGAGATATCTGCTGTTCTATGATGGAATCCACCAGTGCCTCAAATAGGGTGGGTGTGGAAGGATTTTTAAGACCGTAAAGTCTGCCAATGATAGGTGCTAAAACCGGATCTGATTTTACCTGCTCATAGAAAGGGTGAAGATCCAATCCAATGTTAAAAATCCTGTAAACAGTAGGTGGAACAGAATTTAAAATATCCTGAGAGAGTTCCTCCTCTGATTCCACACTAACCTTAAGTTCAGGATCATCAACTGATCCCACAGATTCGATGTACAGGAGTATTGTTTTATCTTTAATGGTGAAAGCCTGCCAGAAGCGATTATTGGCATACCTTTTTATAGTTTTATCCCCACTGGCAAATATCCTGCAACTAAGATCAAAATCAAAGGGTGCTTTAGCCTTTATATTGAAAGTTGATTGATACATTTAATCATCACCTGCATGTCTCACTTGAACAATTCTTCAATTTTTAGAATCTTGTTTCATAGTTTCCAATCCATTTATATAGATTTTTTTGATGTATTTACCAGATTTTGATGATTTACCTTGTCTGGAGTATTTACCTTGTCTGGAGTATTTACCTTGTCTGGAGTATTTACCTTGTCTGGAGTATTTACCTTGTCTAGCATTTACCATATCTGGAAGTATTTACCATAACTGATGTATTTACCAGATTAGTGGTATCAAACGGTAACGGGTTGTTTGAGCGTACTCCCTATACCCTGATAACTCTTTCTGGAGGGTCTTATCTTCCAATGCCGTGCGAATAATGAACATGATGGCTATTATGGTACTGGGCACCAGCCCCCACCATGATCCCAGTATGAGTGGGGCTGCTAGTACTGAGACAATCCCTGCAACATATCCTGGATGTCTAACCAGTTGGTAAGGGCCAGATTTACAAACCTTCTGTCCTTTCTGAATTCTAACCGTGCACTCAAAGTATGAATTAACTGATATCGCCCAGAAAGATAAGTAAAATGAGAGTACAATCAGTACCACACCTAAAAGACTGATCCAGAGGGGCATGGTAGACCACAGGTAGCGTACTGCATCAAGCCCGGAGATAATCAGGATCAAATAGGACAATGGTAAATAAAGAACCACATAAACCTTATCAAATGGTTTGGTATCTTCTTTAACAAACTTTCCCCGTTCGTTAAGTAATCCTGGGTTTATTCTCATTAAAATCAGGATGTAAATAATCTCATAAGCCAAAATAAATCCGAAATATACCCATCCATTTATCCAGAAAATGGTACCTGCAGATACAAAAAGCACAGGTAAAGAAAGGATAATAAAAAAGAAATTCACAACCAAACCCCTTTTCCCATACTGATTTAATCCAGGGGATTTAATCCGTTTAGTTGTTGATGGGGGCATGAAATTTTTCTCCTTAAACTGAAATTTTATTATCGATTTAACAATTATCAATCCATTAATTATACAATTCAATCATATTATCAAATCCAATCTAATACTTCGTTTTGTATAAAATCCAATTTGAGTATAATCCAATTTCAATACATTCGTTATGTATACTAATCCTGCATTGTAGGGGTCCAATCCATTTTAGTTAAATATTCAACTTTTTAATGGCATTTCCCAACCTTTTAATCCCTTCTTCAATTTCTTCTACACTTGAATTGGAAAAATTCAGCCTCATTGTATTCTTTTCAGGATTTTCAGTGTAGAATGTTTCTCCAGGTACAAATGCAACATTTTCTTCCATTGCCAGTTCAAACAGTTCCATTGCAGATGTGCCCTCTGGTAGAGTGACCCACAGGAACATCCCGCCCTGGGGAGATGTGTGTTTAACTCCCTCTGGGAAGTACTTCCTGATGGAGTGGACCATATGGTCTCTCTGGGACTTGTATAATTGTTTTATGCTCTGAATATGCTGGTCCACGTTGTTATCTTGGAGGTACTGGTAAACCACCCTCTGGGTGAAGTAGTTGGAGTGAAGATCCGAGGCCTGTTTGGCAGTGACCAGTTTATCCATAACTTCCAGGGGAGCCACAATCCAGCCCATTCTCATCCCAGGGGAGACGATCTTGGAGAAAGTTCCGAAGAGAATTGAATCCGGTGAATGGGACTTGATAGGGGGTATATCTTCCCCCATGAATCGTATCTCACCGTAAGGGTTGTCTTCAACCAGGAGGGTCTCGTGTTCTGCCATTATTTCTGCAACTTTTTTCCTTTTACTTTCAGAGTAGGTTATACCAGTGGGGTTCTGGAAACTACTCACAGTGTAGAACAGTTTGATATTCTCGTTTTCCAGGATCTTCTCCAGGATGGCTGTGTCTGCTCCATCATCCAGTAAAGGTACAGAATGAAATTTTGGTTCGTACAATCCAAATGCCTGTATTGCCGCCAGATAGGTGGGTCTTTCCATGATCACACCATCATTGCGGTCCAGGAAAACCTTCCCCACCAGATCCAGGCACTGCTGGGATCCATTGGTTATCAGAATATCTTCAACTTCAACTTCCATGCCCTGTCTTTGGTACCGTTGGGCTATGAATTCCCTTAACTTGCGATAACCTTCGGTGGTGCTGTACTGGAGAACTTTATCCCCGTCTTCAGTTAGAACCTTGGATGTGGCATTGTTAATGGCTTCCACCGGGAAGGACTGTGGATTGGGAAGTCCACCAGCAAATGAAATCATGTCATCATCATCGGTAACCTTCAAAATTTCCCTGACAAAAGACCTTGGTATTTTATTCATACGACGAGCAAAATGGTAATTCATGAAAAATCCTCTTAATTAATTGTTAAATGGAATTATATTTTATTAAATCAAACTTTAACTGATTATATGTTTATTATGACTAATCATTTTTATGTGGAATTTCCTTACAAACTTTTTTACATTTAAACTGTCCATTTGGATCGACCATCTTTTATTATTAATATGATCATCTCATACTACCATGATCATTTCATACTACCATAACGGCGCACATGCTCCCAGGCTTGATGATACTTTTCAAAACCCTCCTTACGGGTGTACATGGATGTTTCGTTCCTATTAAACACCTTTCTATCTTCACCCACCGGGCAGACTTTGATGCAGATGCCACAGGGGGAACGGTATTCTTTTCGCAGTTTCCTGCTGCGGGTTGCACATTTTATCTTGTTTATTATGGGTGGGAAATTATTTCCAGTTTTATGCTCTGATTTTATGGCATTTACCGGGCAGTTCTGGGCACAGGACAAACAGCGGGTGCACAGATCATCACCAGAAATCTTGCTTCCCTCCAGCTTGAGGGTGGTGAATATACTGGTAAAACGCACCCTGGGTCCATATTCTGGTGTGAGCAGAACGTTATTCAATCCAAATGATCCAAGACCTGCCAGGAATGCGGCGTGTTTATGGGAAAAAAATGACAATGGTTTTTTCAGGAGCACTTCAATATCACCATAACCATCCCTAGGAAGGAAAATAGAGGGATAACCCTTCTGGGTAAGGAAATTAGCTATTTCGTATGCCTTCTCATCCAGCAGGATGTTCACAGTCTCATAGAGTTCATGATAATAGATAGATGGGGCAGTTTCCACTATGGGCAGTTGAACTGGTAAACCAATCACCACCACAGTCCGGGCCTCAGGGTAAATGGACTGGGGCCAGAAATCTCTGGGTATCCAATTGGAAAAATGCTGTGGAAGTTCTTCTGGGGGATTTTCCCACCTTTCCACCGGTGCAAAACCCACCATCGATATTCCGAGGTTCTTACACTTATCCAGAAGCTCTTTTTTTAAAACTGTGGAAGTTTCAGATTTCATCTTGACTCCTGATCTTCATCCATTTTCCAATTTTCATTCAATTATCATTTTTCTATGTTTTCAATAGATAATATTGGGCTTTAGGTGAAAATAAAAATTTGTGAAAAAAATGGATTCGTGGAATATGAGATTTGCCAGTATAAAAATTTTAAGTACATTTAACTCTGCACATTCCAGGTTAAATCTGCACTTTAATAATCAATGGATTCCAGGCGGTCCATGGCTTCCACCAGATCCTCGTAGGATGCTGCATATGATATACGGAAGTGACCTTCACCATACTGGCCAAAGGAAGAACCAGGAACCAGAACCACATCTTTTTTAAGGGCTTCTTCCACAAATTGCTCTGGATTTTCAATGGAAGGAAGCACGTAAAAGGCTCCGTGTGGAAGATTACATTCTATTCCCATGCCGCGCAGTCTTCCCACCACCAGATCCCTTCTCCTTTTAAATTCATCCCTCATTTTCGTTACACTATCCTGCGGTCCCTGAAGGGCTGCTAAAGCAGCTTTTTGGGATATGGAAGTTGCACAGGTGACACTGTATTGATGTACCTTTAAAACAGCTTCCATTAGGCTGGGTGGTACTGCAAGGTATCCAATACGGAAACCAGTCATGGCATAAGTTTTGGAAAATCCATTAATGGTTATAACATTATCAGAATAGCTTGCCGGGCTGTAATGTTCCTTTTCATAGATGATCTTATCATATATCTCATCGGAAATAAGGATCAGGTCATGGTCATCGGCAATATCAGCCAGGCCCTTAATATCTTCCTTTTCCAGCACGGCACCGGTAGGATTGTTAGGTGAATTGATTATAATAGCCCTGGTACGGGGTGTGACCTGTTCCAGCACATCTTCCGGTAGCATCCTGAAATCATTTTCATCCTTAAGGGGTGCTGGTACTGATCTACCTCCACTGAGCTTCACACAGGCATCATAAGCTACGAAACCAGGATCAGGAATGATAACTTCACTTCCTTCCTCGATAAGTGCATTGATACTGGAATAAAGTGCCCCACTAGCTCCAACAGTAACTATAATTGATTCAGGGGATGTTTTGATGTGGTTGTCTGTCTTTAATTTATGGCAGATGGCTTCCCTTAATTCCATGATCCCGGTGTTCCCGGTGTAATGTGTGAAACCCTCATCCAGTGCTTCTTTAACTGCTTCGCGGATATATGATGGTGTGTCAAAGTCAGGTTCGCCCAGTGCCAGGTTGATGGATTCTTCTCCCACCATGTCGAACATTTTCCGTATTCCCGATAGATCAATGGACTCTACTCTTTTAGCAGGTTTCATGATAATTACCCTTTAAAATCTTACTTTCTTTTCCTTTAAAATCCTACTTTCTCTTCCCTTTGAAATCTTACTTTCATTAATTTATATCCTGTTGATAATTTTTTATTTATCTTAAGTATAAATGAAATTATGGATAATTGAAATTATGGCTTATCTAAAAAGAGAACTGGGACTTTTTGATGTGATAAACCTGGTTATTGGAACCATTGTTGGTGCAGATATCTACATCGCAGCAGCCTTTGGAGCCGGTTACCTGGGGCCTTCATCCATATTTGCCTGGTTAATCGCAGGTTTAATGGCAATTACCATTGCCCTATGTTTTGCAGAATGCTCTTCTCTCCTACCCAGAGTAGGTGGCCCATATGCCTATGCCAAAGAAGCATTCGGAGATTTCACAGGTTTCATGGTGGGATGGTCACTACTAATCGCATCATGGAGTGCAATTGCAGTTTTTCCCCTAGCATTCGTTTCATACCTTTTATTCTTCTATCCTGCTATGCCCCAGTGGTTACAGGTACTGGTTAAAATCTTTTTCGTCCTTTTTTTAACCATAATAAATTATTTTGGTGTTAAAGAAGCTGGAAAAGCCAATGATATTTTAACCATTCTAAAACTGGCACCAATACTGCTTTTCACCCTTTTCGGTATTGTATATTTCCTCTTAAACCCTGGTTTATTCCTTTCTAATTTCACACCACTGGCACCAATGGGCTTTGGAGGAATGGGCAGCGCTTTGGTACTTATATTCTGGGCATATGTTGGTTTTGAACTGGTAACTGTTCCCTCTGATGAGATTAAAGATGCTAAAAAAACCATTCCACGGGCCATAATCCTGGGGATGAGTATCATCACCCTTTTCTATCTGGTCACCAACCTGGTTATCTTAGGATCAGTACCATGGGTACAACTGAGTACCAGCACTGCACCATTATCATTAGCTGGAAGTGCATTATTAGGTGGGTTGGGTGCGATATTATTAACATTCGGAGCTTTATTTTCAATTTCAGGTTCTGATGAGGCAGGTATATTATCATCCGCCCGTATTCCCTATGCCATGGCAGGAGATGGACTTTTACCCCGTATATTTGCTCGGGTTCATCCTGAATATGGCACTCCCTATGTTGCACTTTACGTGCAGAGTGCAGTCACCCTTATTGCTGCAATTTTTGGTAATATCAGCCAGCTTATCATAATATCTGTGTTCACCCTTCTTTTCTGCTACCTGATAACCTGCCTGGCTGTTTTTCCCCTTAAAAAGAAATACACAGGAGGTATTAACCTACCATGGGTGATTCCGGTGGTCGGAGTGATTATTTCAATTTACATGATGACCCAATGTAACTTCAACCAGATAATTGTTGGATTGTTGTTTTTAGTTTTGGGAATACCGGTTTTCATTAAATATTCTCCGGGTAAAGAGATAGCCTCTGTTCGGAAAGATATTGAACTGGGAAGGGGTCTTTTCTCTCGCTGGCTGAGGGCTCGTGACAGGTTCCTGGCACACTTTCTAAGGCATCTTGGTGATTTAATCCGGAAACTAGTAGCATTGAAAAAGTGAGGACTTGAGCTTTAAGAAGTTGGGGAATATGAACACCAATGATATGGAAAAATTATGGGGAAAAATTAAGGAATTAAAAAAAATGGGAACCTTAAAAGAATACTCTAAAAAGGGCTTGAAAATTCAGTTTAATGGCACGATCCACAGTTATAACAACCGAAAGTTTCACACCAGGGGGTTAAATCACCTTTCAATGCCTTTTTATATTCATCTTCCAGAAATTCATCATTTATATTCACATTTATCTCATTCCAGGGAAGATCAGCACCAAGGTTTAATTGTGGTGTTAATTTCTTCCATTCACCGAGTGGAACCTTTCTCTGGGATGATTCTTCAATGATACTGGATAGTTCAGTGCCTCCCACTGACAGGATGTATTGTACCAGTGCTTTATTGGGATTTTCCACCTTGAAATGCCTGTTTTTCAATTCTTTCTTCAGGAAGTTCACCCTGGTTTTGATGTCCTTCAGGTTGAAGCCTGTCCACTGGAAGGGTGTGTGGGGCTTTGGTATGAATGGGTTTACACTTATCCGGAGTGAATCCCGATGAGGAGCCATAACTTGCAGGTCCCTCACCAGATCCACCAAGTCTTCCAGGTCACCACGTGTTTCCGTGGGGAGTCCTACCAGGAAATATAGCTTAACATTCAAGTTCAAATCGAAGGCAGTTTCCATGGTTTGCCTGATATCCTCATCAGTGATTGGTTTATTCACCACCTGTCTGAGTCTCCAGGTGGATTCAGGGGCAATGGTAATGGTCCTAAGTCCACTTTCAGTTAAACTTTCCAGTAGGTCCCTGGATATGGATTCAATACGCAGGGAGGGGGTGGTAACCTGGAAGTCACGATCTAGAAGTTCACGGCACAAATCTTCGATGCGAGAGTAATCTGAAACAGCCCCACCAATGAGTGCAATCTTTTCCAGACCAGTGGCCTGTTTTCCCTCTTCTGCAGTCTGGATAATGGTTTTAATATCAACTTCTCTCCGGGGGCGGTAAAGACATCCTGCCATGCAGAAACGACAACCCCGAGCACATCCCCTGGAAACTTCCAGGAGGAATGATTTTCCAAAGGCAGGAATCAACTCTTTATTATCAGTTTCCGGGACAATCTGGCGAACTGGACGCCAGGCATCACGCATATCCTCCACCTGGACCAGGTTCACATTATTGCCTGGAATGTAAACTCCTTCCACATCCAGAAGTTCATCAATTTCCCTACGTGGATTATCCAGTTCACCAAGCTTATCCAGAAAATCAGGTAGAATGACCTCACCATCTCCCACCAGGAAAAGATCAATAAAAGGGCTCATGGGTAATGGGTTGGAACTGGCACAGGGACCACCCGCTATTACCAGAGGATCATCTGAACTTCTATTCTCCTTTCGGAGTTTTAAACCACCTTTCCTGAGCATTTCCAGTACATGGGAATAATCCTGTTCATACTGGAGGGAGAAACCCACCACATCAAAATCCTTCAGGGGTGAACCAGTCTCCAGGCTCTTACCATAAGGGTAAACCACTCTTTCACAGTAAACATCTTCCTGGTGGTTTAAGAGGTCGTAGATTATATGGAAACCCAGTGAAGACATGGCGCTGCGGTATAAGTTAGGGTAGCATGATGCGAAGCGAAGTCCAATTTTCAGTGGATCCTTCACCACCACATTGTGTTCCAGGAGCATAGTAGTATTATAGTATTGATAATATAATTAAGATGTTTAAAGATGGGTCTAGGATATATTAAATTTAGGACGCAATATGGAACAGGATATTAAAACTAATAATGAAATTGGAACCAGAACTTGGAGGGGAATACCCATAAATAACATTATATCTAAGGGATAAATATAGGATCCAACTGATAACCAGGCTAAATAAGCAAATAATGATAAAATTGATAATAAAAAGTATAGGAAGAGTTTAGCTTTTTTCACTTTATAAGCGTATAAACTTATTGGAATAATAATTGGAAATGTTATAGCCAGTACTCTGTATACATCTGTAGCCATTAAAATCTGTAGAAAAATAAATGGCAATGCTATTAAGGATAACTTTAAAAAATCGTTTTTAATTTCATTCAAGTTCAGGAGAGCAATTAACCAAAGGGATGAAAAGGTCAAAAAATAAGAAGCGAATAAAAACATAGAATGGTTATTCGCATGGAATTTTAACATTTCAAAAGCACCCGTCACTGAATAATGGCTTGTAAAGCCGTAGTAATATCTCATACTTATGAATATTATGGATGCAATAGCTAACATTAAAATGGCTTTTTTAATTGCTTTTGTTTTTCCCTGGTTTTTTAGGGTAAAAAAGAAGTAAACCGGCAGTGTAAAAAGTATAGTTTCTTTGTTCAGAATTCCTAAAATAAGGGTAATGAGATATATTTTATCGTTTTCAATTAAAATCGCATAAAAAGCCAATAAGAATAATAGAAATGAAAGAGAATCTACTAGGGCTATGTTGTAGAATAAATAAAGAGTAATGGGTGCAAACAAGAAAAAAACTAATCCTAAGATGCTTATTAAGGTGTCAAATTCAAGTTTTTTTAGGTAATAATACATTAAGACTCCAGTTGCAATAATTCCTGATGAATTGATTACAGTAAAACCAGTCCAATGACTTAATGGTAATGAATGAACCAAAAAGGGAGTCAATATTCTGTAAGTATAAGGGTCACTGAATTTTTGAAATGGATAAATTGACATTTGAATATAGAAATTGGAATCTAAACTTGTAATATTTGAAAAGCCGTATACTAAATTTTTTCCAAGAAGCAGAAGTAAAATAACGATAGTTGATGAGAAAAGGAAAACGATTAGGAACTCAAAAAATGGTGAATATTTCTTTTGAGAGTTTTCAGATTTTATCATGTTTTGTATGTTAAAATATTATAATTGTGTGTTGACGTATTATATCCTGAAGAATCATTATATATTCTTCCATATATAATTTAAGGAGTATCAATGAAAAATAAAAAATATCGTAAAGTGGCAGTTGGAGGCACTTTCGACAAATTCCATGAAGGACACAGATTGTTAATAGAAAAAGCATTCCAAATAGCAGATATTGTGCTAATTGGGGTCACTTCCGATGAATTTGGGGGTGTTAAGGGAGAAATAGAACCCTGTAATGTTAGAATGTCCAACCTCAACCAGCTACTGGAAGAGCATTCAAATTATACCATATCCCGTCTGGATGATCCCTATGGGGTCACTATTGATGATGAATCAGTTAATGCCATTGTGGTGAGTCCTGAAACTGAACCAACAGCGTTTAAAATTAACCAGATACGTCTGGAGAAGGGGATGAAACCTCTGGACATAATCACCATAAGCATGGTCCTGGCAGATGATGGTAAACCTATATCATCCACCCGTATACGCAGGGGTGAGATAGATCAGGTGGGAACTTTAATTAAAAAGGTTGAAAGGTAAAATGAAGGTTGTAGTAGGATCCAAAAATCCGGTGAAGTTAAAAGCCACCCGTAATGTTTTGAAAAAAATATATCCTCAAATGGGTGTGCAGACAAAACACGTGGATTCGGGTGTGCCGGACCAGCCCATAGGATTAGAAGTTACCATTCAAGGAGCAATTAACCGAGCTAAAAATGCATATTCTGAAGAATTTGATCTTTCAGTGGGCATTGAATCCGGTCTTTTAGAGGTACCCCACAGTATAACTGGTTACCTGGATCTGCAATGGTGTGCCATCTATGATGGTGATAAAACCACCCTTGGAGTTAGTGCTGGTTTTGAATACCCTCCACTGGTCATAGAAAAGGTCCTGGAAGGTATGGAAGTGGGGGATGTTATGGATCAGGTTACCGGTATTGACCGTTTGGGACAGAAGACTGGTGCAGTAAGTCACCTCAGCCGGGGGTTACTGGACCGTACAGGGAATACTGAGCAGTGTGTGTTAATGGCAATGATACCCCGGATAAATGAAGATGTTTACTTTGACTAGTCAAAATAAGACGTACTTACTATCAATTTTTTTAATAGTTTCGTTATTCTCATTATTTATATAAAAGGTATTATTTATTGTGTAAATATTAATTTTTTGGTGTTCTTCCACGAAATTCTTTGGAGCACCATATCTACCGTTTGATACCCTCATTCCAGTTAACCAAACGATTTTATCTGCAGATGAAGGATCTGCCCAAATAATTTCACTTTGATTTGAATTACTGGTTATATAATCACCCAATTCAGCATATCCATTAATAGGGATATTTAGATCATCCCAGTTGGCATTGGTATTTTCTACAATTGAAAAAAATGGTGAAATTCCTATAAATGATAATAATACTAAAATTAAGATAAAATAATTGGATAAAAACTTTTTTTTAATTTTAATAATTCCGTATATCCTTGAAACAGCTAAACCCGACATTATGGCCAGGGGCAATGCTGCATATTCAAATCCTCGGGAAATATCAGTGTACCCAGAAACCATAACAATTACAATATACGCAATTATCAATTTAAATCGTTTATTGTCCATTTTATAAAGGAAATAGAGTCCAATGGAACCAAATAAGCCTATTAAAATTAAACTGAATATTTGTATTGTGGGGATGATATAAAATAGGGGATAAGCACTTTCTATAACTCCACTTTGCCCTGAAAAGGATATAAAATACCATCCCCAAAATAACACAGATGGTAATAACAATAAAATATATTTCCAATTTTTTCTGGCACCATCAACTAAGAATAATGGAATAAATATTATCAAACCAACTGAATGGGTCCAAACACCTATCAATGATGCCAAAAATGCTTTAAATTGATCTTTAGGTAGAAAATAAATGGTTAAAGTTGCTAAAATAGGGATAAAATTGGCTGGAAGGGCCACAGTTAAAATATCTACTCTTGGTACAGTTAAAGAAAACATTCCCGCAAAAAAACCAGCCATAACCCCATATTCCCGTTTTCCAATCCATGAAGCTATGATAACTGTTAAAATGATTTGGGTAAATACAAAAATAGTATTCGCAAATCTCACTCCAACAAGATACCATAAAAATGCAAAAACTGTATGGAATAATGGAGGATGCCATAATGCTCTTCCAACAGGGTAATATGTTAAATAATCCCAATAAATACCATAAAAAGGGTTCATAAGTATTTCACGAGCTCGAATAAGATGAAAATCAGTATCACCACCACCCACCGATAAGTAATATGGTCTCAAAATAAGTAAGATTAAAACGCTAAATAGAGGAATAAATGGAATTATTTTAATTAAATTCTGTTTCATTTTTCCCGATAATTGCATCATTATAACTTAGGTTAATATTACTGATTAATATACCCACCTAATTTGTTAAAAAGCTTCAATTGAGATTTAGAGCATATAATATGATTACAATAATTATATATTCTCTTATAACTGAAGAATACTAGGATTTATAAATTAATTTGTATAGTTAAACATGAATGCAAAAATTTCAAACATTTACAATAAACTATGTCATTATTAAAAATCATCTTAACTTAGGGGGATTCTTTGTATCTGAAATTAAGAGAATATGTCAGGGATCATGATTCATTGGTTTTTGGTGTAATTTTAGTTTTTCTTGTAACTTTAATTGCATATTACAGGGTTCAGATCCAAATAGAAATCGGCCCAATCTGGGATACTTTTGATTTCCTATCCAATGCCATGTACTTTGCTGGACAGGGATTTGGATACACAGATCTGACCAGACCCCCCTTTTTCCCATTTCTAACATCACTCATCTTCCGATTAGGTGTGGTATCTGAATCAGTGATATTTTATTTAGATGCCTCATTTTTAGTATTCGGTGCTGTTGGATTATATTTATTTTTGCGAATGAAATTTGATGCCATGGAAAGCTTTTTAGGTAGTTTGCTCTTCAGCACTTTTCCAGTGGTTGTTTTGTTCACCGGAGTTGGACTTACAGATATTCCCAGTGTGTCTTTATCCATCTGGGCATTGTATGCCACTGTTTTAGCAGTTAAAAAGAATCCACTATTTTTTTACATTTCTTTTCCACTAGCCATGTTAGCTTTTTTAACCAGATATCCTGCAGGATTCATTATTTTCCCCATATTTTTCTATCTAGTAATCAATCGCCATGAAGTGTCCCTTAAAAACATGATTGGGGGAATATTATTGTCTTTATTACCTGGTTTGATTGTTCTTTTATTCTTTTACAATCAATTTGGCAATCCTCTGGGTCCATTTTCTTCATTTTATGGCTCAACCCAGAAAGCAGGGTCAACTACATATGTATATTACCATCCAGACCCCCTTTATTTCCTAAAACATATTTTATCCTATATTGGGGTGGGAGGGATGATCATTATCTTAGGGTTAGTGATTAGTGCTTTCGTTGGTTTGGTAACCAGATTTAATGATATTAAATTAAAGTTTAAACAATATAGTGTTCCTGAAATGGCACTTCATACAAAAATAAAGGTTTTAATGCTGTTTTTATTGTTTTCATTGTTTATTATAACCTTTGCAAGGACTCATTACTTCATCAGTGAGATCATCTTTCTGGTTTTTTGTTTTGTTTTGTTTTATACTCTGAGAAATAGCAATATTAAGGATTTGGACATTCATCTTTTCTTTGTATCATGGTTTATGGCATTTTTAATATTCCACAGTGTTTACACGGTTAAAGATGATCGTTACTTCATCACAATGACCCCCGCTTTAACATATTTTTTAATATTAGGTTTTAGCCAAATTAAAAAATTTTGGGCATTGGAAAGTAAGTATAAAAACATGATATATAATATATTTGCAGTTATACTGGTATTTATGATGCTCGTAGCAGCTGCTGTTTATATACCTGGGATATATGATCATGAATCTAAAAATGTGGTTGATTTAAATGATATTAAAATGGCCAGTCAATGGCTTGAAATTAATGATCCCCAATACTTTGATAAAAACATATCCTCGGATCAATGGCCTTACTTCAGCTGGTATTTAAAGACAAATGTCAAGCAAGTACAATTATTTAACAGTAACAAGGATTATGAAAACAATTTAAACAGAGACAATGCCACTTATTTTTTGACTGATACTGAAGGGTTAAATTTAACTAATTATCAGTTAATAAAACAGTTTGGATATGTAACAATTTACAAAAGACAGTAACTAGATGAATTCGGTGATTTACATATGATAAAGTTTGAAGATAAAAACTCTAAAATCGTTTTCCTAGTTCTCCTAATAATAACTGTCGGTTTGATAACCTATTTTCGTGTAAGAATCCAGTTAATTGTGGGTCCAGAGTTTGATGGTTTTGATTTCCTGGCGAATTCTGCTTTATTTGCAGGTAAATCAATAGGGTATTCTGATCTTTTAAGGCCACCATTACTTTCCTTTTTAGCATCCCTATATTTCCGATTTGATGGTTTGTATATGGGGATCACTTCTATCATAGATGGGATCATATACCTTTTAGGATGTATTGGACTTTATTTATTCTTAAAAGAACGTTTCAATGCTATTGTTAGTTTTGTGGGCAGTTTATTGTTCGCAACATTCCCCATAATAATCACCTTTGCAGGAGCCGGCCTTACCGATGTTTCAAGTGTTTCTATTTCAATATGGGCCATGTACTTCACTTACCTTGGTGTTAAACGAAATTCTAAATTTTTCTACTTAGCCTTCCCTGTGGCAATGTTGGCTTTTTTAACCCGCTTTAACCTGGCACTGATCATTTTCCCAATATTTGCCTACATCATAGCAAATCGACAAGAAATTAAAAATCCTCGAAACATTGTAATTGGAATGATTTTAGGGGCCCTGGTTTTACTTCCACTATTTATATACTTCAATGCCAAAATGGGTAATGCATTATACCCATTTATGGAGTTTTTTAGAAGTTCAGAAAGTTCAGGGAGCACAATACACTTTGCCTACAACCCAGATTCACTCTATTTCGTTAAAAATATGCCCTATTACATAGGAACAGCATCCTGGATAATCATACTTTCTACTGTATTTGCTTTATTTGTTTATTCCTACCAGAATATTGGTAAAATAGGGTCAGTAATTGGTAAAATAGGATATTTAACTCATCTAAAAAATTTAAAAACCGGAATTAAAGTTAAATTACTATTAATATTGGCTTGTTTGGTAGTTTTTGTCGCTACTTTTGGGAAAACCAATTACATGGTGAGTGAAATAATTTTCTTTGCGATCACACTCCTTGTTTATAATGTCTCTTCTGAACTGGAATTAGATGTTGGCTGGGACTTACTTTTCTTTTCATGGTTTATGGCCTTTTTCATATTCCAAAGTGTGTATGTTGCCAAGGATCACCGTTATTTCATTTCCATGACCCCTCCAGTGGCTTATTTCCTGGCACGAGGTTTGAATTTCATCACTCAAACACTTGAATTTAATTTTAAAAAGAAAAATCTCACATTGTATGTTTTTGCCCTAGTTCTATCCATAGTGATGATATTTTCAGTTGCAGTGCAACTTTCTGAAATAGAAGAGGTTAATCAGAAGAATAAGATATTCAATCAGGATGTGTCTAATGTCAGTCAGTGGCTAAAGATTAATGATCCCGACTACAAATCTAAGGTAATCTATGCTGATTACTGGCCCTACTTTGGATGGTACCTGCAGACAAATGTGGGGAAAATGCCAGTTTTCAGGGACAATCAGAGTTTATATCAGGGTGTTAAAGATTTCAATTTCACTGCTGATGATAAAATGGCCTTAAATCAGGAACTTAACCGGGTTAGTCCGGATTACTATATGTGTGCATGGGATGATATGAATTTCACAAATTATGCTGCAGTGGCAAGATTTGGTTCTGTAACTATATATAAACGGATTTAGCCATGTTTAAAATTAATGAAGTGGTGTTAACATAAAAATAGGAGTTATAACTTCGGCTTATCCAGATTTTGAGGATGATCCTCATGGAATATTTGTTCACAGGTTGATGAAGGAAATCGCCAAGAAAGGACATGAAGTTCATGTTCTGGCACCTTTTACTGGTGGAGAAACAGATTACGTCCTGGAAGGGGTGCAAGTGGAAAGATTTCACTATTTCTACCCTCGAAGATTTGAAAAGCTTTCCGGAAGAGCAGGGATGATTGATAATGTTAAAGAAGGGTTTCTAGTCAAGATTCAGGTTTTAACATATCTGTTTTGCAATGTTTTTTATTCACTGCGGAAATTAAGGAAGATGGAAGTTGTTCATTTGCATTGGGCTATACCCAATGGATTAGGTGCAATTTTTTTGAAAAAGTTTTATGGAATTCCTTACATAACCACGGTATATGGTGAAGAGATTCACCTTTCTAAAAGATACCACATGCTTTCAGGTTTACGCTGGCTGGTTAATAATTCCTCTAAAATCATAACCATAAGTAATGCTACCAAAGATTTTTGCCTTGCATCTGGTCTGGACGGTGAGAAGATGGAAGTAATACCATTTGGAGTGGACACAGACTTTTTCAGACCATTAGATGTTTATAAAGATGAAAACATATTCCAGATATTATCTGTTGGTTATTTAATAGAAAGGAAAGGATTTGAATACTTAATAAGGGCCATGCCCCATGTTTTAACTGAACATGAAAATGCCCGGTTGAAAATCGTTGGATCCGGGCCATTAGAGTCAAAGTTGAAATCGTTAATTTATGAACTGGACCTTGGGGACCAGGTTGAAATTGTAAAGAATGTCTCTGATGAGAACTTACTTATGATGTACAATTCCGCTGATTTGTTTGTTCTGCCTTCTATTGTTGATTCCCAAGGAAATACTGAAGGGCTTGGTGTGGTTTTGTTGGAGGCTATGGCTTGTGGTGTTCCTGTTATTGGGTCTGATGTTGGTGGGATTTCTGACATTATTCTGGATGGGGAAACTGGTCTGATTTTACCTGAAAAAGATGTTTTAAAACTATTCAAAGTGATAATAAATTTGATTGAAAGTGTTGATCTAAGAAAAAAAATTGGCATAAATGGACATTTAATGGTAAAGGAGAAGTTTAGTTGGAATAAACTTGCTGAAAATTATCTGAATATCTATTTAACTATCCAAGGGTAACCCAGGTTGGCTCATGTTAAATTATATTAAAAAAATTTTGAGTAATGAAGATTACAAAAGAATTATAGATAATATAATTTCATTACTCGGTTTGCAAGGGTTTAATTATATTCTACCTTTAATAACTTTCCCCTATTTAACTCGGGTTTTAGGGCCGGATAAGTACGGTCTTTTAGCATTTGCCCTAGCTTTTATTGGTTACTTCCAAATTTTAACTGATTATGGTTTTAACTGGTCAGCCACAAGGGAAATTTCTATCAACAGAAGCGATGATGAAAAAGTTTCTGAGATATATAGTTCGGTCATGACTACAAAAGCCATTTTAATGGTTTTAAGTTTTTTACTAATGATGGTGGTTGTTTTTAGTTTTGAAAAGTTTAGAAGTGATTGGATATTATATTTTTTTACATTTGGTCTTGTCGTTGGTAATTTGCTTCTACCTACATGGTTTTTCCAAGGTATGGAAAGGATGCGGTACATTAGTATTTTAAATATTTGTATTGGCCTAATTTACACTATATCCATATTTATTTTTGTTCGGAATTCTTCAGATTATCTTTATGTGCCAATAATAAACACTATGGGAACGTTGATAATAGGAATATATTCGTTGAGGATTGTTCGCAAAGAATTTGATATAACATTTTTAAGACCTTCCCTAAATGATATAAAATACCAATTAAAGGAAGGATGGCATGTTTTCCTTTCCACTGCAGCCATAAGCTTATACACCATTTCTAACACCTTTATTTTAGGATTTTTTGCTAGTAACACAGTAGTAGGTTATTACTCTGTGGCAGACAGAGTAATAAAAATGGTTTCAGGTCTTTTAGGTCCAATATCTCAATCAATTTATCCATATATCAGTTCTCTTGCTATTAAATCAAGACAAGATACAATAAATTTTTTAAAAAAGACCACAATTCTTATCGGAACATTTAGTTTCATAATATCAACGATACTCTTTTTATTTGGTGGATTTATCATTTATATTTTAGCAGGACCTGAGTTCAACGAATCTGTGATATTAATCCAGATTATGGCATTTTTACCATTTATCATAGCTTTAAGTAACATTTTCGGGATTCAAACTATGCTCCCATTTAACTATAAAAAAGCATTTTCTAAAATAATCATAATAGCTGGTGTGATAAATATAATTTTAGCTTTAATACTATCACCAGTATTTAAAGCACTTGGAGTATCTGTGGCTGTAGTAATAACGGAAATATTTGTGACTATTGTAATGTATTATTATCTTAAAGTTAAAGGAATAGACTTATTGGAGTTTTAAGATGTTTGATTATATTGTAATAGGTGCTGGGATAGCTGGTTGTGTTATGGCTGAAAGAATAGCCAATATTTTGGATAAAACTGTTTTGATCATAGAGAAAAGGGATCATATTGGTGGGAATTGCTACGATTATTACAATGATGCTGGCATTTTAGTTCACAAATATGGGCCACATATATTTCACACAGAATTGAAGCATGTTTGGGAATATCTTTCAGCTTTCACAGATTGGAATAAATACCATCACAAAGTTTTGGGCTTCATTGATGGGAAGAAAATTCCAATCCCCTTTAATTTAAACAGTTTGTATGAAATTTTTCCCCCGATTGAAAGGAAACAATTGGAGGAAAAACTTTTAAATAAATATGGATATGGAGTTAAGGTCCCTATATTACATCTAAAAAGATCAGAGGATAAAGAAATTCAACGATTTGCTGAGTTTGTGTATAAAAAAGTTTTTTTAAATTATACAAAAAAACAATGGGGTATGGAACCTGAAGATCTTGATCCTTCGGTAATTTCTAGGGTCCCTGTATTATTATCTAGAGATGATTGTTATTTTCAGGATTGCTACCAAGGTTTGCCTTATGAAGGTTACTCCAAACTTTTTAAAAATATGATTTCCCACCCTCAGATCGACATAAGATTGAATACTAATTATAAAGAAATATTAGAATTTAATAATGGTGAAATTAAATTTTTGGGGGAAAATTTCTATGGAAAAATTGTTTTCACAGGGGAAATTGACTATTTTTTTGATTATGAGTTCGGAAAATTGCCTTACAGATCTTTAAATTTCAAAATGGAAACATTAAATCAAGAGTTTTTCCAGGAAGTAGGCACGGTAAATTATCCTAATGACCATAAATTCACAAGAATAACAGAATTTAAACACCTTACTGGTCAGAAACACATGAAAACCACAATTGCACGTGAATACCCTCAGAATTATAACCCTCAACGAGGTGACATTCCATATTATCCAATACCTCACCCAAAATTCGTAGAAATCTATAAGAAATACAAAGAAAAGGCAGATAAATTTGATAATTTGATATTAGTGGGGAGGCTTGCTGAGTACAAATATTTTAATATGGATACAGTAGTTGAAAGAGCTTTGAGAATTTTTAAAGAGGAGATACAATGAAAATTTCTTATTTGTTGTTAGGATTAGGAAAAAGAGGAGGAACTTTAGTTCTATACAATTTCATGGATCATCTTGTAAGTAGAGGGCATGAAGTATATGCAATTCTCCCCAATAAACGTATTAAATGGGAAGTTGGTATCTGGAAGAGTATTACAGAAAAAGAGAGTTTAATCAAAACTATATTTTTATACCTAAAAGCTTATCTGAATCCTTTTAGTCAAGATATCAATCATTTATCCAATGGATTAATTAAAAATTGGGTGGAAAGTGATATTACTGTAGCTACGTTTTGCTTTACTGCCTATGCAGGGTATTATCTATCGGATAAGACGTTATCTTTATACCATATGCAACATCTTGATGAAATATTTTTACATAGTAAAAAAGATAGGTTAATAGCCCGGAACACATATTATCTTCCCATAATAAAAATTTCAAATTCTAAATGGTTAAAAAATGTGCTTCAGGAAAAATTCAATCAGGAAAGCTATCTCCTTAACCCCGGAATAGATACTAAGACATTTAGACCATACATTGATCCTCAAGAAAAATATAAAGAAAAGAAAGTTTGGAATATGGTGAGTTACTTCAATGAGAGTGATAAATGGAAAGGTTTTGCAGATGCAGTGAAAGCTGTTAAAAAAGCAAGAGAACATCTCCAAAAAAATAACATAAAGTTAAATTGGAGTGTTTATGGGATTGAACATCCTTTTAAACTATATGAAACTGAATTTAAGTATTTGGGGCCAGTATTTGGTGATGATCTGGCAAAATTATATTCTCAGGCAGATCTTGTACTTCTTGCTTCATGGTATGAAAGTTTTCCACTACCACCTATAGAAGCTATGGCTTGCGGAAGTGTAATAATAACCACTAGATACGGAACAGAAGACTATGTTTTTGATGGTGAAAATGGATTGGTTTGTTTACCTCGAGAAATAGATGAAATTGCTGCAAAAATTATTCAAGCAATCGAAAATCCAGAAGAATGTTTAAAAATGAGTTTAGAAGGTTTAAAGACAGCTCAAAGATTTGATTGGGAAAAAAGAACTGATGATTTAGAAAGAATCTTTAAAGATGCTTTAAATAATAATTCCATTAATAATTTTGAGTTTTTTGATGACATGCAAAATTCAAGTAAAGATTAGTTCTGATCAATTTGAAGCAAATATTGAGATTAATCTTAATTCTCAATCATTAATCTGCTTGAAAATAGAAAAATAATAGGTAGATAACATATGGGGGACTGTTTTCGTTGTGTTTAAGATATTTGTTAATAAAAAAAACTTAAGTTTATATATTATGCCACTAATGTTACAAGAAAATCATAAGATCATTACTTAATCATGGATCATTGCTATGATTTTCAGCCATATTTTTATTAAACTTTTAAGATGCACATCTATGAATAATTGATTCAAGATGTTTGGTTGGTAATAAATAGATTAGGTGAAATTGATGAATAGTGATTCTCGACATGTTTGTGCTGTAATTGCTACTTATAATCGGAAAAAACCTTTATCTAAGTGTTTATCTTATTTAAAGCTCTGTGATTCTTTAGATGCCATATATTTAATTGATAATGCTTCAGATGATGGAACCCCCGATTTACTTAAAAATGAGGGTTATATTTCTGAGTTATCATCCTTAAATTCTAATGAAATTTGGAAAACCTCTTCTAATGTAAAAAACCAAAATGGAAAGATAATTAAGTTTCATTACTGTAGAAATGTTACAAATGGTGGGAGTGCAGGAGGCTTTCACGATGGAATTAGGGAAGCATATAATAAAGGTTACAAATGGATATGGGTACTGGATAATGATTCCATACCTAAAAAAGATTCATTAGGTAAGCTATTGGAGAAAACAGAATTATGTGAAAATATAGGTTTTTTGTGTAGTAAAGTGTTATGGTGTGATGGGACTGTTCATATTATGAACATTCCTCAAATACAGCCTTTAGTTAAAGATATCCCGTTTAATCAATTCGAAAACAGTAACGTTTCAGTTGTAAGAGCATGTTCATGGCTTTCTCTTTTAATTAAAAGAGAAGTGATTGAAGAAGTGGGATTCCCTCTGAAGGAATTTTTTGTCTGGGCAGATGATATAGAATATACAAATCGTATGACCGAAAATAATTATTTAGGTCTCTACGTTGCGGATAGTATTGTTTATCATGAAACTAAAAAAAATTATTCTGATGACATTATTGCAGCAGATATAGAAAACTTAATGAAATACTCATTTGGCATAAGGAATAACCTTTATCTTATGAAACAGCGCAGTATACTCCTTTTTATTCTATTATTAGGTTACAATCTCCTTTTTGTTAATTTTAATATTTTGAGAAATAGAAAAGATAATAAATTAAAGTTCTTTTGGACAAATACTGTATCATCCTTAAAATCGATATTTTTCAGACCTGGAAGAGATTAACATGAAAAAGCTTAAAGATGTGGCATCATTCATAAGATTTGAATATGATCTTCTGGTTTTAAAGAGGGTATTTAAAATTATTTCCCAGATAGAAAACGGGCATTGTCTACAACAACATTTAGATTATAAGGATCATTACAAAATAGCGTTCATCGTTCCAGGAATGGTAAGTTACAGTGGTGGACATACTTCAATATTACGATTAGGCACTTACTTTTCTAAATTAGGTCATGATGTGTACTACATTACATATGATGCTACTAAAAAAGAGAAAATGGAAAAAAATGCTGAAATAAATTTACCTGGTTACAAAGGCACCTTCCTTGAACAGAGCGATTTGAATAAATTTAATTTTGATATAGGGATAGCCACATACTGGGAATCCTGTTATTGGCTACTTGCATTTCAAGATAATTTCGATTATAAAATGTACTTTATTCAAGATTTCGAACCCTATTTCTATGCTATGGGTGACCTTTATTATCTGGTACTGAATACCTACAAATTTGGATTTCACATGGTAAGTCTTGGAAAATGGAATAAATCCATAGTAGAAAATAAAACATCTGAGAGTGTGGATTATATTGATTTTCCGGTTGAATTAGAACAGTATACTCTTAAAAAGAGAAAAATTAATATTGATAAACTTGTTAAAATAGCATTATACTTGAAATTGGATAGTAGACGAGCTCCATTTCTTTTAACTCAGCAAATTGGATTCCTAAAAGAGAAATTATCAAAATTAGGGTATGAACTAGAGATTTATGCTTTTGGGTTAAATAAATACATTAAACTGCCTCATATTACAAACTTAGGTAAACTCAAACGTGAAGAGTTGATTGAATTATATGGGAAGTGTCATTTTGGGTTAGTAGCATCATTAACCAATATTTCTTTAGTTAACTATGAAATGATCCTTTCAGGCCTCCCGGTAATAGATCTTGCTGATGGAAGTGCACCTACATTTTTTTCGGAAGAAGAAATGATTTTTATAAACTCAAATATTGATGATTTATATAATAAGGTATCATATTACGTGAATCATCAAGATATGCTAAATGAAGTTTTTGAAACAGCTCAAAATAAAATTATTAATAATAAGTTATCATGGGAAAACTCATCAAATCAGTTTAATGATATTATTTACCTGAATACAACTGAAAATTTATAAATGCTTATGAATTTCAAATTAAACATCATAAGTTTGCCTGTTATTCCATGCATAAATCATCAGACCCTGAATTTTACCATTGGTAATTTCTTTATAATTTAAAAGATGAACATTACTCGAATCACCCCAAACAAAGTAATAACTTATATTGTTAGCCAATAATTCATTTTCGAGTTCAACAGAGTCATTAATATTCTTAGGTATCCCATAATACTGACTATCTAGATAATAAGCTATTTGAAGTGTATTACTCCAAAGACCATTGGATGCGATGTTCCCTTGCATGCCATAATCCTTTTGTAATGTTTTACTTAAATCATAGGTGCCATTATCTGTGTTTGGGTAAATAAACAACTCGTAGGCGGGAGTTAAAATGAAAGATCCCATTAAAATTATGAGTAAAATATTTCTAAGTTTTAAACTAAGATTTTTGTTTTTATATAAATTGTTTATCAAATAAAATCCCCAGATCATTAATAAAATGATCACCGGCCAAAAAAATCTCTCTTGAATGAAAAGTAGGATGTATCCTGCAGAATAAAACGAAATAGTAATCAGTAAGTAAATTAAATTCTTTTTAAAATATTTTTCAGTATTTGGCTTAAGAATATAATATAAACTAATGATTATTATTACTATTGATAATATTGAATAGTACTCTATCAAGAACAGGGTAAGGTAAAGATTGTCAATGATAATCTTTATTTGAAATTTGAAATTATCCCAAGATTCAAATGCACTCCAATCTTTCAACTTAATTACAGATGGATCCTCCCATACACTAGTAGCAGTTGGATTCGGCGGTTTTGTAAGGCCTAAAGATTCTCCCTGATGTTTTAGGTAATTTGGGCCAATAATTGCATGATTGTATCCTATTGCAGTACTAATCGTTGGTTTATCATATTTTTCACTCAAAGTAACAATCCATATTCCACTAATTATGAAAAAAACTGCTAAACCTACAATCAAATTTTTTTTAACCTGAATCTTATCGATTTTGCAACCTTTAAAATAATAAACTAGGTTGAAAAAAATAAAGTGAACTATGAAAAAGGGTAAAATATACGCTTTGCTTAAAAAAGCAAGACCTCCAATTAAACCACACCATACTCCATTTATAGAGGTAGTAAGATAATTGGACTCAAAAATGAAACTAAAATAATAAATGAGGAGGCAAGCGACTAGTAAATCAGGGGTGTCATAAAATATTGCAAAAAATAAAATCATAGGAATTGAAGTTATGAGTAAACATCTTTTTATCAGTCCCTGCAACCTGAAAGTTGTAGATAACTTGTTAATTCCAATGATTGTAAAAAATCCTACAATTAATGATACAATCCTGGTGATGTATGTTGCATAAGCTGTATTGTATCCAATTAACATGATGGGTATCATTAACCACGAGTAAAGTGGACTCCAAACTCCATTGATGGCGTTTACCCAATCCCCATTCACATATTTTAGGGCTATGGATATATATGAAATACCATCGGCTCCCAGATTAAAATGGTAAAAATTAAGGGAAACTATTGCAAGAATAGAATAAGCAATTAAAACAATGCTTAAATCCCAATTGTCCAGAATTAAATTTTTATTTCCCATTAAAACCCTCAAATGTCAATATTATTCTTATCACTTTAAATTTCTATATAATCCCTGATTAATACCTATTCCTGATTTGTAGTTATCATGACTTAATTCCATCAAAAAATCCCAGATAATAGGTCAAGAAAAGTTTTTGATTTCTATAATAAATGCTGAGCATAATAGGGAGTAAGAAGAATCCTATTATTTGATAAATAATAAAAATAGCATAATCACTCTTTTTAGCCCATTTTTTCATAAAAATCCACCGATTACGGGTTATATAATACAAACCTGTTGTTTTACTGATTCCTCCACCAGATTGGGAAACTTTATGCCATATCTGCGCAGTGGGGACGTATAAACTCCCATAACCAGCCTGGTTTGCTCTTAAGGTCCAGTCACTTTCTTCAAAGTATAAAAAGTATTTTCTATCCATCAAACCTATTTTCTGGATAACTTCAGTTTTAATTAAGAATGCAGAGCCACTTACATATTCAACTCTTCTTTGTGTGTCAAACTGCCCATGGTCCAATTCATTGGTGCCGATTTGTATCCCCCGGCTTAATTTCCAGGATATTTTGCATCCTGCACTCCAGATTACATCTAGGTTTATCATAAAGATATATTTTAGGGCCTAAAATGCCAATTTCTTTGTTATTTTCTCCATTTTTAACCAGTTCATCCAGGAAATTTTTCTCCACAACAGTATCGTTATTTAAAAGTAGAATATAATCAGGATCCAGATTATTTAAGGAAAACCGTATTCCAATGTTGTTTCCTTCAGCAAATCCATAGTTTTCTTTATTTTTTATCAAAAATAGAGAATCAGAATCATTTTTGCTAAGATTTTGGAGGATTGATATTTTCGTTTATATTTTCATCATTATCAAATTCCTGAAGGAATATTGGTTTATTTGTCAGGTTATAATCAAAAAATTGTGATACGATCTTTAAATTGCCTTTACAGTATTCCCTTATTTTAAATAGAGACTCATCATTGGAGCGGTTATCAACTAACACAACTGAAAAATTAGGGTAATTAATGTTATAAACAGATTCCAGACATTCTATGGTGTCTTTCCACCCATTAAAGTTCACGATAATTATTGAAACCATTGGATATTTCATAATAATCACTAGCATTAATGGGGGATATTATTAGGAGTGGCCTAAAGTTCTATTAATCTTTAAAAGAAGATTAATTTATTTTAATTTTTTTCTAAGTAATTTATTTTCCTTTTGAACTAGATATATTTCTCGTTTTAAAAGGCTTATCTGGGTTGCAACGAATCCGAATATCAATATCTGAATTTCCGGCAAGAATAGTTACAACCATGAACAGCATTAATGGTCTGGTAGGGTCTAAACTACCAATTAAATATAAATAAAATAGGTATAGGGCACTGACTATTCCAATAACACATAAAGTTAGTCCAACTATTCCAAAAAGCATCATTGGTTTTTCGTAGAATGTGAATAAAAGGTGAGATACAGTTGTTGATTTGATTTTTACTTTTGATTCACCGTATTCTCTTCCTTTAAGAACTACTGGGATTTCTTTTATTTTATAGCCAACCGCGTTGGCTTTTGAAAGTATTTCTGGATTAATTTCAGTTCCAGGGGATTCTAACTCTATGGAATCTAAGACTTCTCTGCGGTATGCTCTTAAAATACCTGTGACTGTACTAATGTCTCCTGTGAGTGCATATCCAACGATTTTGTTGGCCAGTTTGCTTATAAATAATCTATGAAATGGTATTGATTCTGTTTTTCCCCCTTCCATGTACTGTGACCCAATTACAATGTCAACAGCAGCAGAATCAAGTGTTTCAATTAATTTAGGAATGTATAATGGATCGTAGCTTAAATCTGCATCCAAAGTAACAACTACATCCCCACTTGAATATTCAAAACCAGTAATAAGCGCCCGACCCATTCCCATGTTTACTGGGTGTTCTAAAAGGATTATTTGAGAATTAGTGGAAGCATACTCCTTTACGAGGGGAGTGGTATTATCCTGGCTTCCATCATCCACAACCAGAATTTCGTAATTTTCATTAAAATCTGTTAGAACTGCCTCTACTGTTTGCAATGTCTTCAGGACATTTTCTTCCTCATTATACATGGGGATTATTACAGAGATCTTCATATACAACAATTAGAGTTTTAATTAGTTAATATAAATTTCTAAAGAATTTATTATAGAATCAATTTCATTGTATAATTCCTTTGAAAAACTAGAAACAAGAAAATTAAGAGATAAGTAACCATGCGGTGTTATTTTTAATTTTCGGGTCATGAAAATTTATAAAATCTTCTATAACGATGTTTTTTTAAATATGAAGACAAAAAACTAGCATAACCCTATTGAAAAAAGTTGTATGAAATTATATATTATTCAATGTCTTGAAATGTTTAGGTAATGGTTTCATTTTGGCTGGTGCACCTATTGCTAAATAGTATGGTGGCACGTCTCGGGTTACAATGGCCCCTGCAGCAATCATGGCTCCTTCCCCAACTTCAATTCCTGAAAGAAATGTTGAGTTTGCACCAACTGATGCACCTTTCCGAATTATGGGGCCTTTAAGTTTATAATCTGCTCTTAATGGGTATCGGTCGTTGGTGAAGCAGGCGCAGGGTCCTATAAAAACATGATCTTCAATTAAAGTATTTTTAGGGATGTAAACATTGGATTGGATGCTGATATTATTTCCAATTTCAGTATGGCCTTCAATAACACTATTGGTTCCCAGGAGTACTTTATTCCCGATGGTGGTTTTTTCCCGGACCAGTACACCATGTCCGGTTTGAAAATCGTTCCCGATTTCTACATCATTGTAGATCACGGTGTTTGAACGTAGTAAGGCATTTTTACCAATCAGAGGCGGTTTAGATCTGAATTTATAACTGACTCCCAGTGTTACATTCTCATGCACTTTAGGTTTGTCAATATTATCTTTAGAGTCTACTCCAAAAAACATATTTTTGAAATTGACTTTCTCACTGGAACCCCATGGGTTTTTGAATAGTGCCATAATCCCTCAAATTTTATCTAATAAATCCGAATTTCTAGTTACTAGGGTAATTAATATATTATTTTACTGATACTTAATCTATTTTGCCATTTTTATAGATATTATGAAATACATTGTTAATATGATGATATAAGTAAACTAATACTGAAATTTTTTCCATTAATTTTCCGGATTTTTGATATGTGCTCCTTATTCCCGATGAAAGTGTGATAAACGGAAAGATCAACTAATAAAGCCATTTATCCAACTATTGTCATTTATTTATTCAGTTTATTGTCAAAAATTAATTAATTAATTGAAATATGTCTGAAGTGTTGTATTCCCTCAGATCATATTTATAATTCAGTTCGGTGAATCCCAAAGCTGTCTGGTTCATATAATAAACTTTATACCCTTTATTCTGCCATTTAATTAAATCTTCAGCGCTAGTTATGTAAACATAGTGGATGTTTTTTTCATGATCCCCGTATGGAGCGTTTATTTGTTTAGATTCACTTTCCATGTATATTTGGGGGTTTTTCTGGGAGGTTTTAGTCAGATAAAGCAAAATAGGATAATATTCTCCAGTTATTATAATTGAATTATTCAATTCTAAGGGAATTATTTTCTCCATGGTAGTGGTTAACAATATGCGGTCTTCTGCATCACTAAAGACTATTCCTTTTCCAACTATTTCAGAGGTTTCAAATGTCAGGCTGACTGAAATAAAAGAGTTTAAAATTAAAAAAATGCATAAAATATTGAATAATCTTTTACTGCCAATTTTACTTAAGAAATACAGTGCAAAGGGAATTGCGGGGAGCAAGTACGCCGTATCATAGGGGCAACCTATGAATAACACAATTATGAGAAAAATCACGAATGAAGCGAATTTCATATTATTATCTGTTTTAATACCATAATAAGCTTTTTTAGGTGATTTAATTAGTAACAATATTAAAATTAAAACAGCGAATAATCCAAAGAAAGAAATAAAACCATTCAATACCGTGTTTAAATCAATTACTGTTGGATAAAAACTGATAAAACCTAATCCAAACTGGAAAAGTAATGGTGAAAACATCGCAATACCCACAATTAAGGATGCAAATAAAAAGTATAATCCTTCCTTTATTTCATTTTCGGAGAGAATAAGATAAATAAATGGGATTAGAAGTAGGAATGATGTTGGTCTGGAGGCTATGGCCAACCCCATCATCAATCCTGCTATTAAATGTTGTTTTTTGATTACAAAGTACCAGCTAATGATTATAAAAGTCACAGCCCACATGTAATCCATGGTATTAACGCTGTTAATCCATACAATTGGTAAAAATGCAAATGTGATCACTATGAGTCCCTTATTTTCAACTTCAAGTTCTTTGAGTATTTTGGCAAATACCAGAACAGAAATTAGGGTAAGGATCATGGTGAGGCTGTTGGTTGCCAGCCACCCATAGTTTATAACAAGAGAATTAACGTATTCTGGTAATGGATATCCTGGAAAACGTGAAGTATGATATATCAGGTAGTGATTTAAATCAAATGCAGAGTTTGCTATCCTCCAGGCATCAGGGTCATTTCCAAAACCCAGATTTAAAAAGGGAATCCGGGATATTAAAAAAATAATAATAAAAATGATAATATAGGGGTATTTTGTATAATCAAGTTCAATTAATGATTTTATGTAATTTTTCATCATAAACCTACCCTAATATAAATTTTAATAACTGTTAGTTTGGGAAATGATATAAGTATAGTTTGTAAGTATATTCAGTTGTATTGATAATACTACTCTGATTAGTTGAATAAAATAGTTTATTATGATATGTGTCAAAAGGGATATTAGTTAGATGGAATACATAGAGAAACCAATAATATCAATCATACAATAAAAATTTATCATAAATGATTCCTATGACTCTTTTGATGCGACTTAAAAATTTTTTATTTCAAAATAAGGAGATTATAATCCTTTTATTAGCATATGTTCTATTATACTCATTTAATCTTGATAAGTTCCCAGTTATAAATGGTGATGAGAACTGGTTCATTAATCCTGCCTATGATTTGGCCATGTTTGGTAAAATGGGCACATCCATGACATATGGCTCGTATAATCTTGCTAACTTCACTTACTGGCAACCACCGGTATTTATTTTGTTAATGGCAACTTCATTTAAATTATTTGGTTTCGGTATTATACAAGCTAGAATGGTAAGTGTTGTTTTAGGTTTTTTAACAGTTTTATTTACCTATCTACTTGGTTTAAAATTGTATAACAAAAAAATTGGAATAGTGGCCTCGTTATTATTGATGTTAAACCCCTTATTTTTCATGATCTCCAGAAATGCCCGGATGGAGATCGCTGTGGCATGTTTCATGGTAATTGCCCTTTATTGCACATTTTTGGCGTTGAAAGAATCCAAACTTGGCTATTATTTCGCTGCTGCTTTTTTCGCCACACTTGCATTCTTATCCCACCCCAATGGTGTGATTGCAATAATATCTGTTTTTCTGATTATTCTGGCTGAAAAAATAAATTTTAAAAGTTTGAAGATGTTAAAGTTGAATATAAGCTTCAGTGAACTTTTTGTTTTAATTGCAGGAGTTATAATTCCCTTAATCCCCTATGCATTATATATATCCCTTGATTTTGAGGCCTTCAAGGGTCAATTCATGGGAAATATCGTCATGTCTCCTTCTAATCCTTTGAATAATATTTTCGCAGAACCCTCACGTTACGTTAATTTATTCTGGTGGTTAACTCAGTATAATGGTATCTTTTTAACATTTTTTGTGTTTGTACCGGTGCTGGTTTTAACTGTTCTGGGTTTTTATTACCTTGTTCGTGGGAGGAAATTCAGCGGAAAGTTTTTATTCATTGTATTAATGGTAAACATTGGAGTTTTAGCTGTTTTGGTAAACCACAAATACTTTATTTATTTAGGAATAATCATTCCTTATTTATCAATATTAATGGCTTTGACTCTTAAGGATAAAATACATCTTAAAATGAATAAAAAAGGAATATTATCAGGTTTTACTATTGTTTTATGGCTTATGTTGATTATGGGTAATTGTATATTCCTAACCAGCTTTTTAGAAAAAACTAAAAATTATGATTATATGGAAATTGAATACGAGGTTCAAAAGTATATACCTCCTGGAAGCGTTGTTGTGGGGGATCATAATTATTGGATTGCATTACATGATGAATACAGATATTACGGGCGTGAAAATGTCAACAAGACCATTGAGATGATGAGGGATTTAAAAGTACAGTACCTTCTTTTTGATAACACCTGGGCAATTGAGGATGATTATATTGAGACTTTCATTAACCAGAGTTGCACTCAAGTTGGTGAAATTCCGTCTAATGATACCAGTGGACATGGAACAATCGAAGTATACAAGGTAAAAAATCCATTTTAATCCTTTATCATTAATCAAGTGGATTAAAAGTGTGTAATTATGCGCGTTAAAAACTTTTTAATTCAAAATAAGGAAATTTTGATACTTTTATTAATTTATGTAGTATTATATTCCTTTAATCTTGATAAATTTCCGATTGTGACGGGTGATGAGAATTGGTTTATAAATCCTGCTTATGATTTGGTTATGTTTGGTAAAATGGGCACTTCTATGATTTATGGTTTTTATAATATAGCTAATTTTACTTACTGGCAACCTCCAGTGTTTATTTTATTATTGGCAGCTTTTTTTAAGTTGTTTGGTTTTGGTATTGTTCAGGCTCGAATGGTCTCAGTTTTTCTGGGTTTTTTAACAGTTTTATTTACCTATCTGCTTGGTTTAAAATTGTACAACAAAAAAATTGGATTATTAGCCGCTTTATTAATGCTCTTGAACCCATTGTTTTTTGTGATTTCAAGAACAGTTAGGATGGACATTGCAGTGGCTTGTTTTATGGTAATTGCGATTTATTGCACATTTTTGGCGTTGAAAGAGTCCAAACTTGGTTATTATTTTGCTTCAGCATTATTTGCCACCCTTGCATTATTATCACACCCTAACGGCATAATTGCGATACTATCTGTTGTAATAATAATTTTGTTTGAAAAAATTGATTTTAAAAGTATAAACAGATTAAAATTTAATATAAGCTTCAATGAAATTTTTGTTTTCATTGCAGGAGTTATAATTCCGTTAATTCCCTATATATTATACATATCCCTTGATTTTGAGGCCTTCAAGGGCCAATTCATGGTAAACATTGTAGCATCACCTTCAAATCCTTTGACCAATATTATATTAGAACCAACGCGTTATATTGAACTATTTTGGGGTTTAGCTAATTATGGGGGTTTTGTTTTAACAGGTGTTGTGTTTGCAATTACAATAATTTTAACTATCTTGGGACTGTATTACATTACTCATAAATTGAATTTCAATGATAAATTTTTGTTAATAGTTTTAGTTGTAAGCTTAGGGGTTTTATCTGTTTTAGTTTACCATAAATACTTTATTTATTTAGGATTACTCCTGCCTTATCTGTTTATTTTAATTGCCCTGACTCTTAAAGATAATGTGAGACTCCAGTTCAATAAAAAAGGTGCTATGTCTGTTTTTATCATTGTTTTATGGGTTATTTTAATTGTTGGTAATTGTATTTTAATAAATAATTTTTTAGAAGAAAATAAAGACTACGATTATTATTCTAATGAACATGAAATTGAGAAATATATTCCTGCAGGTAGTGTGGTTATGGGAAATCACAATTACTGGATAGCATTGCATGATAAATACACATATTATGGATATGAAATCCGTTTTGGAGAAGGATTCCATCAATATAAAACGAAAATAAATGATATGTTAATAAATTTAAAACCAGAATACATTCTATTTGATGAAAGTGTTTGGTCAAGTGAAGAAGATAAGTCTATGGAGGATTTTGTTAACCAGAATTGTACGCTGATTGCAGTAGTTCCAGCGAACGATATCAAAGAACATAGAATTATTAAAATATACCAGATCAACAAGCCTTTTTCATGATTACATATTATTAAAGTGATTTATTATGCGCATTAAAACTTTCATGGCTCAAAATAAGGAAATTTTGATACTTTTATTAATTTATGCAGTATTATACTCCTTCAATCTAGATAAATTTCCAGTTATAAGTGGTGATGAAAATTATTTTCTTAATCCAGCTTATGATTTGGTTATGTTTGGTAAAATGGGCACTTCTATGATTTATGGTTTTTATAATATTGCTAATTTTACTTACTGGCAGCCTCCAGTATTTATTTTATTAATGGCAGCTTCATTTAAGTTGTTTGGTTTTGGTATTCTTCAGGCTCGAATGGTCTCAGTTTTCCTGGGTTTTTTAACAGTTTTATTTACCTATCTACTTGGTTTAAAATTATACAACAAAAAAATTGGATTAATGGCTTCTTTTTTGTTGGTTTTAAATCCCCTATTCTTTTTAGTCTCAAGAACTGCTAGAATGGAGATTGCAGTGGCTTGTTTCATGGTAATTGCTCTTTATTTCACGGTTCTTGCGCTGAAATATTCAAAAATGAAATATTATTTTGCTTCTGCCCTTTTTGCCACCCTAGCTGTGCTCTCTCACCCCAATGGTGTAATTGCTGTATTGTCAGTAGTAATGGTTATTTTAATAGAAAAAATTGATATAAAACCGTTTAAACTTAAGTTTAATTTAAATAAAATTTTAGCTTTTATTTTAGGAGTTTTAATTCCTTTAATTCCTTATTCATTATATATATCCATGGATGTTACGGCATTTAAAGGCCAATTTATGATGAATGTTGGAGTATCACCTTCAAATCCTCTTAATAATATTATAATGGAACCCTCACGTTTTGTTGAACTATTTTGGTGGTTTGTTCGGTATGATGGTGTGTTTTTGACATTTGTGATGTTTGCAGTTGCTCTGATTTTAACTGTTTTAGGTCTGTATTATCTTGTAATGGAAAGAAAACTAGGTGATAAATTTTTGTTAATAGTTTTCATGGTAACTGCTGTGGTTTTTTCGATTTTTGTTTATCATAAATACTTCATTTATTTAGGTTTAATAACACCCTATCTTTCTATTTTAATTGCTTTAACACTCAAGGATAAAATAACATTCCAAATTAATAAAAAAGGCGTATGCTCTATTTTTATACTTGTTTTGTGGATTGCCTTAATTATTGGGAATTGCATATTCATTGATAACTTTTTAGAAAAAACCAAAGGCTATGATTATTATTCAATTGGATCTGAAGTTGAAAAATATATTCCAGCAGGCAGTGTGGTTATGGGAGATCACAATTACTGGATTGCATTACATGATAAATACCGATATTATGGACGTGAAACTGGAAATAAAACCAGTTCCATGTTAGTCGATTTAAATATTCAGTATATTCTTTATGACAATTACTGGGGTAACGGTAATATATGGACCAGTGAAGATAAGTATATAGAAAATTATGTTAACCAAAATTGCACATTGATTGGTGTAATCCCGGCCAATGATTCAAATGGCTTTGTAATGACTGAAATATACCGAGTAAACAATAAATCTTAACCATTAAGGGGCTTTTCGAAATTTTTTGGTCTTCGAAGACATATAAAGCATAAAAACCCTTTTACGCAACTGTTTGAATTAATTCTCATTGGAATTATTCCTAAAAAGATTTATTAAACTTAATCTAAATATTCTGTGGGAGTTGAAATGGATAAAAAACTGTTTACCACCATAGCCATTGTCTTGCTGATTTTTTCCATTGGTTTGTTCTTAAGAGTGGAAACCACAAATCTCTCTTCAATTCCGGATTCTCAAAAATCTTTTTATCAGGATCAAAACGGCCTCCCTTACATGTATGAACTGGATTCATACTACAACTACCGTTTAACCGAAAACTATCTGGACCACGGACATTTAGGGGATGCAATAATTAAAGGTGTTGATTGGGACCTCCACTCTTACTATCCTCCCGGAGTCCCCATTGACTATCCTCCTTTAATAGTTTATTTAACAGCATTTATCTACAAATTCATCAACTTATTTGGAGATGTGCCCCTCCTTGTTATTTGCTTCTGGCTATCTGCATTTATAGCACCACTGGCAGGAATTGCAGCCTATTTCTTTGTGGGTAGAGTAACCAATCAATACGGTGCAGTTACTGCTGGTATTTTAACAGTCACTATCCCCTATTACTTTGTTCGTACCGTACCGGGATGGTTCGATACTGACATGTTCAATTTATTATTTCCCTTTTTAGTGGTTGGCTTCTTTTTCCTGGCACTGGATAGTATAAATAAACCAGGTAAAAGGGCACTGATTTTTTCAAGCCTAACAGTAGTGTCCATGTTCTTATTTGCACTGGCCTGGAATGGTTGGCAGTACCTGTTTTACCTCATTGTTTTCTTCTGGGTTGTTTGCATTCTAGTAACTAAGTTAAGGGGTGGAATGGTAAAAAATCATTTATACAACCTGATATTATTTTTTGCAGGGACATTAATCTTAGTAGGGGTATCCACTGGATTAATAAACATTTTTAAATTAGCATATAGTCCGATTGAACTTCTTAATTTATCTTCTGGCAGCGCATCCTGGGCTGATTGGCCTAACCTTTATATTTCAGTTTCTGAACTGACTAAACCTTCTTTAGAATCAATTGTTTCACGTATAGGAATTGCACTCTTTGCCGGATTATTTGGACTGGTATGGACTTTCCGGATACTTTTAAATGACGAATTAAGCCAGAAATTCTTGAAGAGAATTAACTGGATGTCCTTTTGGTTCCTGGTTTTATGGACCATTGCTGGTTTTGTTGCATTGAATAATGGTGAAAGATTCATGATCATGTTAATCCCACCTCTGGTGGTTAGCACTGGAATCATGATTGGGATCTGCATTGAATACATGAGCTTATTGAAAAACAGCCAAAAAATTCATATCTTCAAAAGAAATCCTTACATTCTTAAAGTTCTTTCTATTTTAATTGTGATATTAGTAGTACTTCCTGGAATATGGGCTAGTGAAACTAGTTTTAATCTAATTCCTGGAACTAATGATGATATCTGGGCTGCTTCAGTTTGGATAAATAATAACACATCAAACAACACTGTTATTATAGGAGACTGGAACAATGGTCATTTATACACTGCTATTGCAGATCGCCCGGTTCTTGAGGATGGCAGAATGGGTTATATAGAAACATTACCGGTTCGTAACTTTGATGATCTATTCCCTTATAAAGATAAATCTCCCAGTATTTCAAGGGATTACTGGATTAATAAAGCATTTGTAACAGATAATGAGAGCCTTTCAGTGGGTATCATGCGTATGTTATCCACCAGCGGGGATCAAGGTTACATCACACTGGACATGTATGTGGGAAACACCAGTAAAACTGTGGATATCATGAACAATATATTAGGTCTTGATAAAGAAAGTGCTCGTAATCTACTCTTAAATGATTATAATCTAAGTAGTAATCAGGCGGATGAAGTTTTAAAGTATACTCATCCCGAAAATCCGTCGCCAATGGTTGTGGTTACCAACGACAAGATGATTAATGTTGGGCACTGGATATTCACGTTTGGTGGGTGGAACTTCACTGGAAATTCTTCTAATAATTATATTTACTCATCGGGAACTGTGAATACAACTTCTGATTATCTTAATTCCAGTAATGATGTATTCATGGATTTTAAAACAGAAAATTTAACTTGGGGAAACGAAACACCTTATTTTGTGGAATTCATTGATAATGGAACTATTGTAAAGCGTTATGTTGATCCCAGCAGTGATTTTGGGGTTTTCATCATTGATCATAAAAAAGCAGTAGTACTGGATAAACAATTTGAGAATTCTATTTTCACCAGGCTGGTTATCGAAAAAAGTAATTCCACTGTGTTCAAACCTTTATTTTATAGTAATAAAGCAGTGGTTTGGGGAGTTTGATGAATTTAAATTCTTAAATAAATTCATCTTAAATAAATTCTTATTACATTTTACCAATAGCATTGTTTCTGGCAGTATCTATCACTTGAGAAATATTCCCTGCAAATGATTTGGTAATCCCAAATATGGCTCCACCTGCAACAATCACTATAACTAACATGGCACCAAGTAATAATATCATTTCAGCGCTGATCTGACCTTTTTCATCCATTCTATCCACCCTATTGCATGGAAATAAAGTTATATAATCCTGATTGAATCCAATACTTTTATTATAATTTATAGGATTATGCTATAAATTATTTTGTACTCAGAAAGAATTCTCTTGAGCGAGTTAGACAAAATCTATAATATTTACATTTCTAATTAAAAATATTATTAATTGTTACGGGGTTCGGGAGGTTAATTATGTTGATGAAAACTATTTAGAAAATAAATAAAAGAATTAGTCAATGGGGTTTTTTTATTTTATTGAGCTTGTGGTTCTTACAGTGTTAACGTCCTGAGCTGAGTTTAGTGAAGAAGCGCCTTGGATGTATGATCTGTAGACTAATAGTGCAGCTATCGCAACAACGATTATGCCACCAAACAATAAGATATATTCAGCTGCACCTTGCCCACTTTCATCTTTTAAAAAATTCATTTTATTTCCTCCCTACATTTAACCCCTATATCCCATAAATTTTTCACAATTATGATTATTATTAAGATATCAAAACAAAAAAATAGAATGAAAATTGCCCATTATGGCATTAAGCCATTTATGGGCATTAAACTTTTATGGGATTCGTTTATTGTAGTGCGCTTGTGGTTCGGATGTTGTTCACATCTTGAGCGGCGTTCAATCCGGAATTACCGCTGAAGTATGCTCTGTAGATCAGTAGTGCAGCTATTGCAATTACGATAACTCCACCAAACAATAAAATATATTCAGCTGCTCCTTGTCCACCTTCGTCTTTTAAAAAGCTCATATTTTTTACCTCCAATAAGGTTATTTCAATTATATACAACTTCTCTGTTGATAGTCATATATAAACATTTTCATTGCTCATCGACAACAATATTCATGTTGCGAATGTATGTGCTCAGTAATATTCTTTAGTGTTCACACATAATTATCTTTTATATACTTCTTTGTGCATATTATCACATACTAATTAAGAGGCCTGTGAACATGCCCAAAAACTACAATTTACGAAGATTGATCCTGGAAGTTTTAGAAAACGATGAGCTATCCAAAAAAAAGATTCTGGAAGTCATACGATCAAAATCAGGGATAGGTACATCAGACAAGACTTTCAACGAATCATTAATGGCTCTTCTGCGTGAAGGGCAGATATACATCGCAGATTATGATTTCACAATATACGATGGTGTAAAGAGAATACAATCCATAAGGCCCGAAGGTATTGTGTTTGGTGTTTCCAGAATGGATTTTGTGGAAATAGAAACCATCCTTAAACAGATGGAAAGTAAGGATCACGAAGAAGTTTACAAAGCATCAAAGAACCTTAAAAGGGTTTTCCGCAGGAAAATAGATGAACTTCAAAATGAAGGTACATTCAACAACCCTAACGGAGCAGACACACTTTTCAATCAAACCATTTTCTACATGAACTCAATGGGTGAAGAACAAAAAAGATCCTTTAGAAATAAATTAGCCTGGGGATTAAGTAACAATAAAGGATCTCTAGAATTATTCAAAAACATTGTTTCATTTGTCCAGTCGCAGGAATGATATTAATCTTTGTTTAATTGGTTAATTTTTCTTGTTTTACTTTTATAAAAGCTATTTTTTAATCAAATCTTTCCCTATTTTCTCAAATCACATTAAAATCGTTTAAAAATAGGTAAAATATCCATGGATTGAATTCATATATTAATTATTATTTTTTAACTAAAAGAACCTAATAAGCCTCTTAATTAACTTCATTATAGAAAAGTTCATTTATAAAGGTTTATAATCTTATTCAAAGTAAAGCATATTAAAAACTGTTTTAACCAAGTTATGTTTTAACCAATTATTTTGATAAAAAAATTTCAAACTACAATCTTATTTCAAACTAAATATATCTAAAATTTGAATTTATATCTTCAGAATATTTTGTATTCAACCTAAAGTTAGTATTCAAACCTAAAGTGGACTAAATGAAAGTACTCCTAATACCCTGTGGCATTGGAATGGGACACACCTCCCGTTCAGTGGCTTTAGCCCAAAAATTAGAAGAGAAAGGTGATGAGGTTCTCTTTGCCAGTTATGGTTCTGGCTACCAGACTCTTAACGAATACAGTGACTACGATGTGGAGGAACTTCCAACCATCAAGTTCTACGGAAGTTCCGGTGAGCTGAACTTCAAACACACCGCCCGTAAGTCCATTGATGCACCTTACATTTTCCTGAAGAGCATATACCATGAATCCCGTATAATTAAGGAATTTAACCCGGATGTTGTTGTTTCTGACTCCCATTACTCAGTCCCCATCACCTGCAAGGTACTGGGCATACCATGCGTACTGGTAAGTAACGACCTGGCACCGGAACTTAAAGAGGAATACCAGAAAGACCGTACCCTTGAATACCTGGAAAACGGATTGCAACGTTTCATCAAGGATGTTTCTAGGCTCTGCCAGTCAATCATCATACCGGATGTTCAAAAGTCCTACGAAGTACCTTCCCAGGTTCTTGATCGGGTGAACTTCACCGGACCTATACTGAAGATGAACCCCAAAACCATGGATGGTAAAAATGAGCTCAGGGAGCGTTTCGGATTTGAAAGGTCCGAAAAAATGGTAATGGCCACTGTAGGGGGATCAGAATTTGGTAACAAACTTTTAAAACTCCTGCACCAGGCAGCACCAGACCTGGATTGTGATCGATTGATCCTGGTCACCGGGCCCCAGATAAAACTGGATCTGGAATCATCTCCCCGGGTAATATGCAAAAGATTTCTGGGGGATATAATGGAGTGGATGAAACTATCCGACTTCCTGGTGAGTCTGGCTGGGCACACCACCTCTATGGAAATTGCTTCCCTGGGCATTCCCAGCCTGATGGTCCCTATAGAAAACCATCCTGAGCAGATGAAAAACGCCATGAAAATGAAAAATTATGGAATAGCTCAGGTGCAGAACATGGGCACTTTAACACCAGAGATTTTATCGGAAAATATTAACCGGCTCCTTGAAAGTCAGGATCTCAGGAAAAATGCAGAAAAAACCAGGAATATATTTTCCAAGTACAATGGAACTGAAGAAGCAGTGAATATCATTCGCAGTTGTGCAGGAACTGGAGATGAAGTTTCACACTAGCCAACTTGAATGAATTATCATTAATCAACAATTGATAAAGTTTCACCTAGTCCGCTTTACTGAAATTCTTTACTAGTCACCTAGTAAAAGAACTATTCACTTAGTAAAATGAAGTCTCACTTTAATCAACTAGAGATGAAGTTAAACTCTGAAACTGGATAAAATTTCAAACTCAATTACTTTTTTTAACTGAAGTGGGGAAGATCGGCATATGAAATACGGAAAATATTAATAATTGTTAAGCTCCTATTTAGAATTAGAAATTCAATTTTTTAAGACTCATATTGGAAGAATGATAATATTTGGTGTGTGATGAAACTAATAATTTATAAATAGTCCTTAACATAATATGATTGGAGGTATGAGATGATCAATTTAATTGTCAGCGTTTTTGGGGGTCTCTTGGTTATCGGTGGTTTTTATTTAATGTACCTTGGTTTTAACATCCCACCTAACCCAATAGCATTCTTTTTAGGATTAATTGCATCCGTATTTGGACTTATTTTAATGATATTTTTCGGTAGCAGGATAGATTTATCAAAAGGGGCAACGCCTATGCCAAAAAGGGTAAAAGCCCCAAAAGCAGCAGCAACTGCACCAATAAAACCGAAAAAAATGCCTGTTAAGGATAAAATGCCTTCAAAGGCAGCTCCAATTACTGAGTCACGGGTTATAAAACCCAAACCAAGAGCCAAGGAAGAACCTAAATTTGGTCCATCATCAACATCCACACCACCAATTAAAAAAGAAAAAGCTGCCCCAGTTGGAAAGGCCATAACCCCAAAAAAGAAAACCGAAGCACCTCCAAGCACATTTAAACCACAGGAAAAGGATGAAAAAGCAGCTCCCACCCATAAATCAACTACATTACCTCCTGATCTGGCTACTAAACCAAAAACACAACCGAAGAAAATAGCACCAAAGAAAATAGCACCGGTTAAAAAAGCCACCACAGATGAGGGATCTGCCATTAAAAAAGAAGACAAAGCTGAAGAACCTCCACAGGTAAAACCTTTCAAGATTAAACCAAAAACTGATGAAAAAGCGAAAACTGATGAAAAAGTAGTACCTGCACCTAAATCTGTACTGGAAACTGCAGATAAGGAAAGGCTCAAGGAACTCCAAACCCGTACTGGACGGGATGATCAGTTCGTTAAAAACAGACTGGACAAACTCAAAGAAAACTACATCCAGAATGCAAAGGACATTGAAGGCATTATTGATGAACGTCTGGATTCATTTAAGGGAACCATTGATAAATTGAAGACAGATTCAACAGAACCATCTATAATATGGTCCTTTGAGGCACATGATGTTCAGGAAGCCATGAAAGACACCATAGTAACTGCCCAGAGTAAGTTACTGATGATGTACCCCTGGGTGCGTAACATTGACGTGAGTATCCTTAAAAAGTTCATGGATACCCAAAGTCGTATGATTATCCAGGAAGCCAGCCTGGACGATGATGCATCGGTGGAGTTAATTAAACTCCTCCAGGATAAAGATGTTAAGATCAGGACCATGCCCCACGTGCACACTGTGGCCATTGTGGCAGACGAGGTTAACGGTCTCATAATATCCACTGACCCCATATACGAAAGTTATGAAGTGGGAGTTATCTACAAGGACAAAAAATCCATTCTGGAAATTGAAAGAATGTTTGAGGATGCATGGAGCATCTCCCAGGATGTAGATCTGGAGTTGAAAAAGTGAAGATCCAGTGGCTGGGACACTCGGCCTTCCATATAACAACTGATAAGGGTATTCGCATTTTAATTGATCCGTTCCTTCGAGATAATCCTGCCTGTCCAGTTGAGGTAGAAGAAGTTACTGCGGATTTAATATGTATCACCCATGGTCACAAGGATCATTTTGGGGATGCAGTGGAACTAGCAGAAAGAAACAGTGCCATGGTGGTTTGTAACCATGAGCATTCAGTTTACCTCTCCCAGCAGGGACTGGAAACAACTGGCATGAACATGGGTGGAACCATTGAAGTAGAGGGGATCAAGATAACCATGGTTAATGCCATTCACTCTTCAGATATGGACTTCGTAGAAGGCATAGGAGCCGGTGGAAGTTCCTGTGGTTACATTCTGGAACTGGAAAATGAACAGAAGATATACCACTCTGGAGACACCGGTATCTTTGGGGATATGAAAACGGTTATAAAGGAGATTTACCGGCCAAAAATTGCATTACTACCTATCGGTGACCGTTTTACCATGGGGATCAGGGAGGCTTCCATTGCAGCAGGGTGGATAGAACCGGAAGTCATAATACCCATGCATTACAACACATTCCCAGTGATAGAACAGAATCCATACAGATTCAAAGAATTGGTTGAATTATCCACCGAAACCAAAGTAACAGTGCTTAAACCTGGCGAAACATACCAAGAGTGATTTAATGGTTGATATCATGCGCATATTCCGAAAAAAATTCTTCACAGACATCTTCAATAAACTAATTGGAAAAGAAAAAAAACTTAAAATAGGATTCTACGGTCACCCCAACTCTGGAAAAACCACACTGGCCAACAGAATGACCAAAGAATGGACTGGAAAATCCCTGGGACTGGTTTCCGAGATACCACACGAAACCAGAAGAGTTTACAGGCAGGAAAGAGTCAGTCTAAACTTCGATGGTGTGGAACTGGACTTTGATATCATTGACACACCAGGCATAGCCACCAAGATCGATTATAAAAACTTCTTACAGTACGGCCTATCAGAACAGGAAGCCAAAGAAAGGGCTAAAGAGGCAACTAAGGGGATAATAGAAGCTATTAAATGGTTGGATGATGTTACCGGTGTTCTACTTGTGGTGGACTCCACTAAAGACCCATTAACCCAGGCTAACATAACCATAATCGGTAACCTGGAAGCCCGTAAGATACCCTTCGTGATTGTGGCCAACAAGGTGGACCTGCCAGAATCCAATCCTGATAGAATTCTTTCAGTATTCCCCCAGCACAAAGTGGTTTCCATTTCTGCCTTACACGGTGAAAACACCGATAAACTGTACCAGGCCATGGTGGAAAAGTTCAACTAAAGGTGATAGATATGGATGACGTTGATACCAACAGTCTCAAAATGGATTTCCTCTCATCAGATGCACTTAAAGCTCAAAGTAGTATCGAAAAAATATCCATGATCGTGGAAAAGGTTAAAAAAGGTGAACTTCTGGTAATTGAAGGTGGACTGGAACCCGAAGAAGAGGCAGAGTTAATAGAAACCACCATGCGTGAGATCGATGTGGAAAATTTCATGGGAATTGATATTTACACCCTTGAAAAGGATGAAAGCTCCTTTTTCGGACTTTCCAAGAAGAAAACAGTGGGTATTACCATTATCGGCCCGGCAAATGTCATGAAAGCAGTTAAAAGGAAGTCAAACTTCCTGTCAATGGTGGCCAGCCTCGGTGGTAGTGATGCATCGATGTATTAAGTGCGGCCAGGAATACGAAGACTCAGAGGACCTTATCCTAAAAGGATGCCCCAACTGTGGTAGTAAATTCTTTGAATTCCACCAGGAAGGAAAAGTCCAAGAGATCAAAGAAATCAAGGGCAGTTCTGTGGAGACCATAATGGTCAAGGAACACGGGGTCTACGAGGTGAACCTACAGTCCCTGATGGCTGATGAATCAGTAATAGTCTCTGATGAAGAAGGAAAATACCTTATTGACATTAATTACATCTTAAAAAAGAAGATTAAGGAAAAGGATAAATGAAATTATTTTTTTTAATTGAAGAGTATAAAAGAAGTTTTTAAAAGAGTTAATATAACTATTAATCCTCTTTTGTAAACCCTCTTTTTACTTTATTAACTCCTCTTTTTACAGTATTTTCCTTCCTTTTTCTACAAAATCACACTTACCTGATGGTAACACGCGTATAACATCTTCCAGGGCCAGTATCCTTTCCGGGTCGATCTTTCTAAGAACAGATCTGGCAATTTCCTCTTTTTTGGTAAAACCTGGTTTTAAGACCACGTAGTTATCAGTGTATTTGGCCACAGCTTCGGTAGGACCGGCCATGATCCGTTCACCCTCATAATCCACAATACCCACCGCTATCTTGAGGGGTATTCCCCGGAGATAATTCCTGCTTCCCCTAATTATGAAGGCTCCCCTGGCCACGAATTCACCTGACTGGGGTGTTTTTGAAACCTGATCCGGGTGTACCCAGTAAACATCTTGGGAACCATAACCCTTACTCCAGGCACTGGAAAATGATGCTGCTAAAGTTCCGGCTTCATGGATGGTTGATTCGGGGATTTCTTCTGCTTCACCTTTTTTAATAACCACAGATGGAGCACCGTGTATGTCTGAGTGCAGGTAAATATCAGGGTTATCCAGGTGGCGCTTCACCACCATTTCATTGGTACCAGCATCCCGACCACCAACAACCAGGAGCCCATCAGAGGATAAGAACCAGCGTAGTTTTTCAAACCACTTAAGCTCTTTGCGCACTCTCTTCTGGGGTACCCTCACCCTTTCCAGGGCCAGCTCCCGCTTATTGCGCTTTCTTTCCACATCTTTCTTGGTGCGTTCAATGGCTATGTTAACTCCCTTGATCTTCCGTTTGGCCTTTTTACCCTTGTTATAATATTTCTCTGCATTTTCAGGGATTTCCAGGTTGGCATCAACTATTACAGTTTCACCCTCCAGGTTCAGGGTGAGCACACCCATCTTATCCATGGATTGGATGATCTGTGCCTGGGCCATTCCATCTTTACGGGCTTTTTTAAGTTTCGATGCAATATCCATCCAGGAAAACTTACCTCTAGCCTGGTGGATGATATCCAGCAGGTTCTGAATTTCAGAGTAGTGGGAGTAGATGAGGTTACCCTTCCTCTTGGTTTCAACTATGGTTTTCTGGAATTTTTCCAGGGTTTCTTCCTGTATACGGAGCCTTTTTTCGTATTTACCCACTTCTTTGGCCCAGATATCTTCCTGAACCTTCTTGATATCTGCACCAACTTTTCCACTGTAGAACTCATCAGCCGCCTGATTAAATGTTTCAAAACGTTCCTTATGGAAATTCTGGTAGGTTAAAATATCCAGGGGCAACACATCCTCTTTGCCTTTTTTAGATTTATCTTTGACTTTGCTGTCTTCTTCACCCTCAACTACTTCTTTCACGATCTGGGGCTGGAATTTGAAGGTTTTAAGTGGTTTGAAGAGTTCAGTCATGCTCTGGTAAATGGATTCTATTTCACTTTCACTGGTCTCATTGGCCGGCTGTTTTTTATCCACACCAGAACGCAGGAATATTTCCTCAGAATACATTCCACCCAGACCACTCCTGGCAAGTGTCCGGATAAGGTCCGAGTCAGAATTAGCGAACAACTCCTTCAAATCTTCCAGTTCAACATTCAGAATGTGTATACCTCGCTCTTCAGGGTACTGGTATTGTTCCTTGGAGGTTATCTTTCTTCCCTGTGCGTGGCGGTGTTTCAGGGGTAGGATTATCTGGTTCTCCTCATCCAAAAGTATTATATTACCTTGAGAGAAAAGTTCAACAACCAGAGTAAAGCGATGTTCCTTCTGGATGTCAATTTCCAGAATACGGTCAAAGTTATGCTGCCGGACCCCCTTGACTGTGGCATTTTTCAAGTGCTTACGCAGAAGCATGGGAAATGACGGTGGTACTTTAGGATTTTCCGGCGGATACTGGGTGGTGTGCACCCTTAAACCTGCCTGAAACGCTACATCTGCCCTTCCTTTCCCCGGGACGTGGAATCTTATGATCACAGTGTCTCTGGTGGGCTGGTATGCTTTTTGCACCCTGGCATCCTGGAGGAGTTCATTGAGTTCATGGGAGATGGCGTAAAGATCAACATTGGACATGGCTTTCATAGGAGTCACCTTTATCTATATTATATGGTAATGAACATAGTTAAAACGGAGGAAAAATATGGACATTGAAATTAAGTTAACCATTGTACATTCTGCACTGGCTCTAGTTGCAGGATTCTTATCATTCTTACTATCCACGGGTGCTATTAGCGGCCTGGGTAAAAACGAATTCCTGGCAGTCCTAGCAGGGCTATTAATCCTTTACTTGGGAGGACAGCTCTCTGAGAGGATGTTTGGTAAGGAAGCAGTTGGTGGAACGAAAGGATGGCTATGGAGTGGTATTGTACCATTCTTCTTTGTATGGGTAATGGTATGGGTTATCCTCTACAACATGTTGTGAGTATTTCACCAAACCTTTTTTTATTTTAATCCTTAATTTTTTCAAAAATCCTGTTTTTTCTATAATAATTTTTTTAAAGAACTTTTAATTGTTTAACGGGTTTTAACTTGTTTTTATTGATATGATGTTTTAGGAGTTTTTATCTTTTAATGGGTGTTTTTTGGAGTTTGTTTCTTTTAAATGGTTTTCAACCTGTTTTTTATTTAAATTTATTTTGCTCATTTTTTAAACCAGTTCACCTTATATTAAAAAGAAAAAAGCTCCATTTAATATGGAGTTGAATTTATAACTTGTTTTTGGATTGATTTATGTGTTTAGTTTAGAATGTCCAGTAGAATATCCAGATAAACACGAAGATCAATGCCAGTACAAATACCAGTGGTGCTACTACCCTGCTTACCGCCACAATGGAACTGATGGTGGTTACCAGTTCGGTGGCATGGGTGGGGCCCAAGGTGTTTATGCTGGATAGTTTCACTGTCTTGGCACCAACCTGGACCGGTTCTAGGTCATCTAAAGCTTTTTCAGTGCACTGTACTATTTTTTCTATTATTAAATCCCTGTCTTTTGTTCCAAGGGGATTGTGACCACCGGAGAGGCCGTTAACGAAATGAGTGTCTGTGGTCATCACTTCAGCATGGTCCAGGTCCAGTTTTTCCACTTGGCCCAGTATTTCATCCCGGAAACCAATAACCATGTTGTTGGCATCCATGAGTATGTAAGCAGTTTTCTGGCCATCAACCTCTGTAACCATAACTTTAACTCCACTTTGACCTATACCACTCTTTTTACCTAATTCTGGAATAGTATCATTGGCACATCCCATTTTAAGCTCACTTTCTCCCGGATTTTCCAGTTTTTCCACTGCATTCAGAAGCTGGAAAACCTCAGGGTTTCCAGGTAACACCCGTCCTGATTCTCCCTTGAAGGAGTTATGGCAGTCTACTAAGACCACGTTTTTAGCTCCAGTGTGTCCCTGTGCTGCTTTAATAAGGGCCAGTCCCACTCCAAAGTCTATATCATCAAAACCATGGGGTGCGAAGGTGGCCAGGAGTACCAGGTTATCTCCAAAGTACTGAGCACCGATTTTTGCATTCTCGTGTTCTACCCTGATGAACGGACTGGCCGTTGCTGTGTATTCCATGTCATCAAGAGTTTCTAAAACCACATTTTTAATTTTACAGATCTCTTTAGAGCTTACCGGGTTGAAGTCGTGTGTGGAAGGGCCGTGACTGACCATGGTGAATGGTTCCAGGTTTTTTGCCAGGACAGTGGGCATATTTCCCCCTCCAATGGTTCCCACTGGACCGGGATGGACACAGGGGGATATGAACAATCCTTTTATTCCATTTTCGCCTTTAAAACTGACTAAACCCACCAGGGTGTCTATTGGTTCACCCATATCTTCAAAGAGGGTTTCCATGGCACGTGATCCTTCAGTGTACTGTGCTATGAACAGTGATAACAATTCCAGGCCACCCACTCCCAGGTTACGTTTGATGGGTGATTCAACCACCAGCATGAAAGAGTAAATGGCGATCATCAGTATCAGCCCGGCAATGAGTCCCTTAAGTGCCACGGCTATGATGCTGAATGATCCAATGTTGGTGGTGATGCTGGTTAAGGATACTATCACCACCACCATGCTCAGGATAAGAACTGGCTGGATTGCGGAGATTAGAATGGATCTAAGGGGGCCTATGTTGGATGTTCCCCAGATAATGAAGATGCGCAGGCCAAAGGCCAGTGCACATCCTAAGATCAGTGCATCAATAACATAGCTGTAGATAGTGAAGCTTGACACCAGACTACCCAGAACGTATACTATTGCCACCAGTACCATGGTTAAAAGGGATATGAACATGGATTGTTTCATCTTCATGTGTCTTCCCTTCATGGCATTGATCAGTGGCTGGCTTATAGCCCCATCCATGATGGATGTTAGTCCAAAGATCAGGAAACCTGCAGATCCACCGTAAACAATACTATCAAATATTGAAGATAAAGGTTCCATGTAGGCTGCAACAGCGCCGGCAACGAAGCTAAGGAAGGTCATGCATAAAATGGATATTCTACTTGGTGGAAGGGTCACCATGTACTTGGAAAGATCGGTAATATTATCAACAGCTGACATAATTCACCTCTAGGTATGAGATAATAATATAATTACTACAATTATTGGATATAACAGTTTAATGGACTCGGTATATTAGTCTGTTCTCTTTATTTATAGTTAAGTAATTAAATTATAGGTTTACTACAATATAACAATATTCTACTATTTTTCTTGAAATTTTAAGATTTAAAGACAGGGTTTCTATAGATTTTAGAATTAACAAAGCTATCTATATTAAATCTCTTAAGTTAATTAAATATTTGATTTCTAATTAGTATTTAATTATAAAAAAGTAATACTTTACTAATTACTAACAAAATGGTTGTATATGTAACCTTCAATTTTTCCCCTATTTCTAAAATAGTTATTGAGAGTTCCTTTTTTTAGAGTTTCTTCTTTTTTAGAGTTCCTTTCAAATTTTTGGATTTTTTTTTTAAAAAAAAGATCTTGATTGTTAGTATCTAGTAAACATGTAATGCATTTTAATGTAATGAAATGTATCTATAATTTCCAAAAAGCATTAATATAGAAATAATAAACCTATATTAAATTGGGTTAGGGGATATAACTGGAAATTATCAAAAAATAGTTATGAAAATAATTTCAGATATAACTCACAATTATAATTAACACTTTCCCTTATCAAGGTGTTTTAATGGTTTTAAATGGAAATAAAACCAAAAAATCTGTTCGTTCCACAAGTGGTGGTTACCTCTTCTGCAATTACTGTGGGGGATATTATAAACTAAAAAATGGTGAATCACCCCGTGATTTTGTGAAGTGTGAATGTGGTAACCCCCTAGAATTCTGTAAAAACCTTCAGGAATTGGAATTAAAGAGTTATAATCGTAACCTCAGTAAAGAAGTTTTTGATTCATTCAATGACCGGTTATCTGAAAGAAGAGAATCTCTTAAAAATATTTTCCCAACAATAGGAATTGATGATGATTTCATTAATGAAATATTTGAAGAAGAAGAGTTATGGGATGTCATTGACCGGGAAAGCAGTTTAAACAGTCAAAAAAATTATTTGAATATTATACTGGAAGAAGAACGTTTAATGACTGCTATTGTTGATAAAAAATCCAGAGTTAAAAACCCGGGATTAATGGATAAAATCATCCGTTTTTATGAAGAAACCGACCCGCTGATCATATTAGGGGTGATTATAGTTATTCTGATTTTTATTTTAGTTCTGGCAGTATACCTGAGTTAAAACTCATTTTTTATCAAGGGTTAACATAGATGTTACTATGGTTAAATAAAATTCATAATATTATAAAATTGTTAACGGTGCAATAAAAATGATTGTTCATCTCAAAACACCCCTCACCAAGGAAGAAACTCAAAAGTTAAGAATTAAAGATTCGGTTTATATTTCCGGAACCATTTACACCGCACGAGACAGTGCACACAAGCGCATAATCGAAACAGAATCACCAGTGGACCTGGAAGGAGCGGTTATTTTCCACGCAGGACCTATAATAAAAAAACAGGATGATGATACTTACCAGATGGTGGCAGTAGGTCCCACCACCAGCACCCGTATGAATCCATACCAGGCAGCTGTACTGGACCAGGGAGCCCGGGCAGTAATCGGAAAAGGGGGAATGGATGAGAAAACTGCCGATGCATTAAAAAGGAACGGAGCAGTATTCCTGGCAGCAGTAGGGGGTTGCGCTGCACTTTACGTCAGTTCAGTCCTTAAAATAAATAATGTGCACTGGCTGGATCTGGGTATGCCTGAAGCAGTCTGGGAACTGGAAGTCAAAGATTTCGGACCCCTGATAGTCACCATGGACTCAACTGGTGGCAATTTATACCAGGAAGTCCGTCAGCAAAACAATTTATGAATTTCAGTCAAATGAATACCTGAAATTCATTCAAGGGAAAGTACTTGAATCTTAGTCAAGGGAAGTACATATGAATCTCAGCCAAGAAAAATCTATGAATTTCAGCCCAGAAATGGGTCTGAAAGATATCCTTACGGGTTTCATTGATACTCATATCCACACCAGTCCGGATGTTAAACCCAGATTGTTGAATGATTACGAGGCAGCCCTGGAAGCTCAGGAGAAGGGCATGGGGGCAATTGTACTTAAATCCCATGTGGAACCCACTGCTGGCAGGGCCTACATAACCCACAGAGTAACAGGCTTCCCGGTATGGGGTGGTGTAACCCTCAACCTCAGTGTAGGAGGATTAAACCCCGAAGCAGTGCAGAACACGGCTTCAATGGGTGGTAAAATAATATGGCTACCTACTATCCATCACAAGGAAATAGATCTAGATCATGATGCTCTGGATGAAATCCTACATTTGGTGAAGGAATATGACCTTGTTCTGGCCACAGGTCACCTTGATTCTGGGGGGATATTCCAGGTTATAGATCAGTGCCAAAGTTTGGGTGTAGAAAAGATCATGGTGAACCATCCCTTAACCAAAGTGGTGGGTGTATCGTTAGATGAACAGAAGGAAATGGCACGTCATGCCTACCTGGAACATTGCTGGGTGGCCACCATGCCCCAACATGATAAACTTGACCCTGAAATCATGGCAGAGTACATTAAAGAGGTGGGTGCCAAGCACTGCATCCTGGCCACGGATTTTGGACAGGATCACAACCCTAGACCTGTAATGGGCATGCAGATGATGATCGCCAGCATGATCCAGCATGGAATTTCATGGGAAGATGTAACACGAATGTGCCATGATAACCCGAAAAAACTTTTAAATGATTAAAATGAATGAAATACATCCCATACAGCTTATTTTTAAATACGAAGCATTTAATGAAGGTTATTCATTCTCTCTAAAATGGGAAGATAACGGTTTAATCATAAAACAATTATCTAAAAACCAAAGCCTAAACCAAAGTCAAAATCAGAATCGTAACCAAAGTTTAAACCAGGGCCAGAATTTGAATCATGACCAAAACCAAAATGAACAGAAAATTATCCCCAGTAATGACGAATGGGAGGATTTCTGGTATTATCTTGATGAAATAAAAATTTGGGACTGGTATGAAGATTACAGGGTCACCTGCAGGGATAGTTGCGTGGAAGATGATGAATGGGAAGTTGATATTGTTTTTGGTGACATGAAAGTTGAATCCCATGGCGGCAATAGTTACCCGCCAACATTTAGAGAATTCCTGAAAGCAATAGAAGAGTTAACTGGCATTCTCATTGAAGTAATTCAACAGGACTGATGATCTATAAGGTTAAAAATTGATGATTGGCAGGTTAAAAATTGATGATTGGTATGGTTAATGCTAGATGTCTGTCACGTTAATGGTTGATGATCTGTTATTGTTATTTTATAGTTACAGTGCAGTCTCCAGTAGATAGTTACATTCCAGTCTCCAGTAGATTTTGAATTTTCACTTTTTATAAATACTACTTTTTTTTATTGTAATGCCAGGGATAGGTATTGACCCTTCAAAATACTGAAGTTTTATATAGTAGTTAGGGCCATATTTATATTTATGGAGATGTGTTTTTATGGGTGTTCGTGGTCCTAAACCTGGTTTTGTGGATGTGGCTTGTCCTAACAAGAGCTGTGCTGATTATGGGAAAATTGAAAATGGTAATATTGTGGGTAATGGAACTTACCAGACAAAAAATGGTCCGGTTCACAAATTTATTTGTCGAACATGCTCTAATAGTTTCACTTCACGTTCAAACACAATATTACACGATTTGAGAACTGATGAAGAGACAGTTTTTTTGGCTTTGAAAATGATTTTAAAAGGCATGAGTTTACGGGGAACAGCAGAAGTTTTAGGTGTTAAACTGGATACTGTGCGCAGATGGCTGCGCATAGCTTCTGAACACAGTGAAGAAATAAACAAAGTCCTTATGAAAGATATAAAAGTTGATAAAGTGGAGTTAGATGAGTTGTGGACTTTTGTTAAAAAAAAACAGTTCCGAAAATGGAGCATAAATCAGAAGACGAAAGATGGATCTGGTTAAGCTTTGCACCCGAACATAGACTAATCTTAGCAGCCTACGCAGGTGCCATGACTCAAAATGAGGCTGATGAGATTGTTAAACAAACATGTGATCGAATAAACAAAGAAGAATTACCTTTATTTGTCACAGACGGAAGAAAATACTACGCACAAGCACTATTGGACAAATACAGCTATACAAAGGAGTTTCCAAGGACCGATAAACGAGGACGTCCACGAAAACCGAAACAAATGCCATTGCCCGAGTTAAAATATGCCCAGGTAGTGAAGGAGCGAGAAGGAGGAAACGTGGTTAATATTGAAAAACGCATTATATATGGTGTGGAAGAAGATATTGACTTTGGTTTTATCTCTACTTCTTACATAGAACGAGAGAATTTGACTTTAAGGCAAGATAACAATCGATTAACAAGAAAAACATTAGGATATTCCAAAAAAGACGAATGGCTCCAACACCACGCCACACTACAAATGACAGACCATAACTTCGTACGAACACACGATTCCCTGAAAAAACCTTGTAAAACACAATTAAATGGTAAAGTGTGGAGAAAATATCAAAAAAGAACACCTATGATGTCCGTAGGAATCACAGACCATATCTGGACCTTGGAAGAATTGCTAACATTCCCATACCACAAAAACATCAACACATAAAAGGGTCAATACCCAGGGATATGATAATATTAAATCCTAGGAATGTAAGGGGTGTGACTGTAGAGACTTCTAGATTTTATTGATTCATTACTCTTTGGGGTCATGTTGTAACTTTTTCTCTTAATGGTTCCTGATTTACCATATATCAATACTAATCTATTTTAGGTATTACATCAATAGGTTAAGTAAGGTGTTATAATGGTTAGTGTCACTAAAAAGTATCAGGTAACGATTCCAAAAAACGTTAGAGAAGATCTTAAAATCCAATCTGGAGACAATGTGGTCTTTGTAAAGAACAAAGAAGGTAATTGGGTGCTTATGACTGTCGCTGAATTAACTGATCGAATGATTGAATCATCATCTGATATCTCCAAAACCCAAGCTGAATCTAAAAAAGGGTTCAAACAGAGAGTGGAAGATAATCTTCAATTATTGGGTGATTAAATGAAGTTAGTTCTAGACACCAATGTATTTAACAGTGAAAACTTTTGTAACTGGTTGTTAAATTCTGAATTTGAAAAATATCTTCCAGCCATTGCTTATATGGAATATCTGTATCATCATCTAAAAAAGGGAAATACAGAATCAATGGTGAATGCATTTTTGGAACAAATGAATATTACTGTGGTCCCCTTTGGAAAACATGATGCAGTTGAAGCTGCTAATGCTTCTATTGGGCGATGGGATTTTAGTGAAAATGCCCATGACTATGCAATCGGTGCCACTGCAATTACCCTAAGTGCTACGCTGGTGACCAATAATATTAAGCATTTTCAGTGGATGGATAATGTTTTAACTCCTGATGAAGTCATGGATAGTTTTCAAAAAACAGTATAGATTTTTATAAAGAGTATAGATTTTTATAAAGAGTATAGATTTTTATAAAGAGTATAGCTTTTAATAAAGAGTATAGTTTTTAACCAACATCATAGTTTTAACAAACAGCATAATTTATCATAATAATGGTAAAAAAATGATTAATTTAGGAAAATGCTCTATTTTTGGAAGTTAGTGTATATGTGTTTGCTGAAAAACACCTATTTCGGGAATTTTTCATTTAGGTCCTATTCTTGGTTAATCAATGTGTGTGAAAAATAAATCTCTTAATCCCAAAATCTTCCAATTTTTCAATAAATCTTCACAAAATAAAAATATTAATATTTACAAAATAATTTTAACATAATCTTAATTTATTTTGGGGGAATATGGGTATGCCTAAAATTGAAATCGATCCAAAATTGTGCACCAAGTGCGGGACCTGTGTAACCAACTGCCCGGTGGGTATATTCCAGCAGGATGCTGATGATACCATACCCATGGTTGTGGATACAGATAACTGCATACTCTGTGGTATGTGTGTTGATAACTGCCCGAAAGATGCAGTGAAACACGAAAATTTCTAGATTACCCACTTTTTTTATAGATTAATATCCTTTTAGATTACCATATTTAGATTATACTTTTAAATTACTATCTTTTTAGATTATACCTTTAAATTACTGTCTTTTCAAATTTAACTTTCATTTATAATCTTTTTAGATTACTAAATTTCATTACTATCTTTCTAGATTGCTATCTGATAATTACTCATCCGTTTATTTTTAAAGAAATTCATAATTTTTTTTATCTAAACGATGCAATCAATCCTTCTAGATCACAGGGTGAAATTTCATAACTGGCCAGGTTACCTGTAATTATAACCTTACATTTGTTCCTACCGGTGGAAGGGTCTTTATTGAAACTGATTACTATTCTATCTTCCATAACTTTAATCTGGTTCACATCGTTACTGGAAATATCAAATGATTCTTCTGTACCGTTTTGATACTGTACACTTAACATACCTACATCCATACTATCACCTCTTACTGGGAATTACTTTCCTGTATATCCTTATCTTTTTTTTCCTTGTTTCCCCAAATTTTCTTTCCCTTTCCTACAATCTTTGTTTATACTTTAATTCTTTAAATGTAATCTTGAACTTGGTTCCATTGCTGCTATCAAGTTCAAGGGTACCATCAATCTGCTTAGTTAAGCTGTTCACCAGTTCCAGTCCAAGAGTCCTGGTATTTCTAATGTCAAAGTCAGAAGGTAATCCTATTCCGTTATCCTGCACTGTTAAAATATAGTTCCATTCATGTTCATCATCCTGGTATTTTTCAAGGGAAACTCTTATTTCTCCACTTTTTCCCTCAGGGAATGCGTATTTCAGACTATTGGAGAATAGTTCACTTATTATCAATCCACAGGGAATTGCAGTTTCCATATTCAAGTCAATGTCTTCTACATCCACCCTTAACTTAATCTGGTCCATTTTGGTGTCATAGGAATAAAATAAATTTGATATCAACCTTTTAATGTAATCTTCAAATTTGATGTGGGTGAAATCTTTGGACTGGTACAGTTTCTCATGGATCATGGCCATGGACTTAACCCTGTTCTGACTTTCCTTCAAAACATCCTGAGCAACTTCTTCATCCTCAGTCAGGTGTTGGCTTTGCAGGCTGAGTAAACTGGATATGATCTGCATGTTATTTTTCACCCGGTGATGTACTTCCTTAATCAGGATCTCCTTCTCATTCACCGATGATTTCAGGTTATCAATGGCTTTTTTCCTTTCAGTTATATCGGTGGCAATTACCAAAATGGAATTAATTCCACCATCTTTCTTAATAGGGACTAATTGAGATTGAACCCAGCTATATTCACCTTTTTTGTTAATCAACTTGTACTGAAATGGTTCTACAGTATCCCCCTGCAGAGCCTGTGAAAATTTTTCCCTCTGAAAATGGACATCTGCCTCTGGAAATATTCCCAGTTCCAGTAATTTTCTACCAATTAATTTCTCTGGAGCTGTACTGATAAATTCAGCAGTAACACTGTTAACATCCAATATAACCCCATCTAAATTTAACAGCATGGTGTAGTTTGGGTTGGATTCAAAAAGAGTGTGATATTTCTCCTCATTATCTTGGAGTGCTTTTTCTGTATTTTTACGGAGGGTGATATCCATTAACATCCCTGAAATAATATCACCTGTCAAATTAGCACTTATCAACATGTTAACAATGTTTCCTGTATTGGAAACCATTTCTAATTCATATTGACTTAATTTACCTTCCTTTTTAAGTTTATAAACAAATTCCTTCCTTGTTTCAGGATTTTTATATAATTCCTCGATTTTTTTGGCCTGTAAGTCTTCCGAACTTTCAAATTCAAATATCTTAACCAGTGATTCATTGGCAAAGAGTATGTCTCCAGCTAGGTTGGTTTTATAAATACCAACCAGAGAGTTATCCACCAGCTCACGGTAATTTTTTTCACTTAACAACAATGATTTTTCAATAAGTACCTGGCGAAGGAGCACCATCAAAATAATAGCACCTACTACTATTTCTATTAAATTTATATTCGTTTGGGATTGGGTTTTATTAGTCCATAAAAGTAGTATGAATGCAATCAAGACCAAAAAAGGAGGTAAATTAGAAGAAAGATTTGATCTTTTGGCAAAGGATAATGATTCTGTGTATTTATAAAAGTTGTATTTTTCATCACTGGCATGTAGAAATGATGCCAGGCCTACCAGTAACAATCCTATTATCCATCCCACGTCCAGTAAACCCCCTGATATATAAGTTCCCTGCAATGTCTGGTAAGAGTAAATACAATCACTTAAAATTAGAGAAATAACTCCCAAACCAAGTAGTATCATTACATCGTAGTATTCTTTTTTAAAATGACTATACAGAATTTTCATAAGAGCGAAAAACAGAACAAAATCACCAATAATATAGGTTATAGCTATCATGCTGCTATAAAAGCCTTCATTGTTGGAAAGATTGGGTTCTATTAAGAAAACCCAGAAGATAAGTCCAACAGTCAGTATAACAATTCCAATTTCCAGAATGATCTTCACTTTTTCTGTATAGTTGAATTTATCTCTTGGTAGGAAATAGATTCCAATGGCAAAAAGAGGATAGAATAACAGGTAAAAAATGTCGGCTACCGATGGAAATGGATTTTCATGGAAAACTAATTCCAGGAGTGCCCAGGTTATGTCTCCCAGAGTATAAGAAATTAAAGCAACTGCCATTAGCATCCAGGCGATCTGCATAGTTTTTTCTTGTTTTTTGGATTGCTGTGCTGCGTACAGTAAACTTACAATTACCAGTAACTCAATTATGGGGCTGGCCAGATCACCGAAAATCATTCTGAGAGTGGGTTCTCCTTGTAGGAGCAGTGAAATAGCAATAAAACTAATTATAATAATAATTACTAACAAAACTGCATTTTTAAATGATATAAATGGCTTTTTATTCATTTTAACACTTTAAACTTTTTCACATGCAGAAATTTCCCGGTCATATTATGGTTTTTAATTACTCATTTAATTTGATTAAACCTTAAAATGAATTTAAACCAGTTTACAGTTTTATTAATGGAAATTTTGTTCATAATATCATTGTAGTCTAATTGATTAATGATCTGAAGTTTTTATTACATTAAAATTTTCTTACATTAAATTATATGATTCACATATAAATAAAAAAGGATAAAGGTTTTGGTGATTGTAATCACAGTTAAAGAACTATTAAAGTTGGTTCTAAAATACTTTTAAATCTTAAAAAAATATTTATAGTCATAAGGGGAGGTTAATGGAGTTTTTAGATTTTATTAATTTTTAGGAGAATATAAAAAAATAATATACCATATATTTTTAAAAAAAGTAGGATTTGGATTTAAAAGGATTGATATTCATTACGAATATCAATCATGGGCTTATATTTTGGTTACAACCAGATTTTTAATGGGTTGTTTTTAACCGGGTTGATAATGGGGAGCTCTGTAACAGATCATCAGAACTTCCTTCTTTCAACATCAATCTCATATCAACAGCCAGTGATCCGTCTCCTTCATTGAAAACCATTAATGGGTTGATTTCAAACTCGTTGATCTCAGGGAAATCAGTGACCAGCTGTGAGATCCGGAGTATTATGTCCGCAATGGAATCCACATCTTTGGGCTTATCTCCACGGGCGCCTTCCAGAAGTTCATGAGTTTTGATCTGCCTTATCATATCCTTGGCTTCCCCTTCATTTACTGGGGCGATGGCAAATTTAACATCTTCTAGAACTTCTACGTATATACCACCCAGTCCAAACATGAGCATGGAACCAAAGGTAGGGTCCTGCACCATACCAATGATAACTTCGGTACCACCGGATAACATTTTCTGTAACTGAACACCCTCCAGATCTGCTTCTGGTTCTTTTAATGGTATGTTTTCCATCATATCTTCATATGCATCTTTAACTTCCTCAGCACTGGAGAGGTTTAGCTTGATTCCACCCACATCTGATTTGTGTGAAATCTGTGGGGAAACGATCTTCATAACCAGGGGATATCCTATTTCCTCGGCAGCTTTCACAGTTTCCTCCGCGGTTTTGGTGATGGCAGTACCCACAGTTGGTATTCCGTATGCTTTTAAGATGTCCAGTGATTCCAGACCCAGGGTGTGCATACCCTTTTCCCGTGCATTTTCTATGATGTTTTTAACCAGATTTTTATCAACATCAAATTCTGGAGATTTAGGATATTCCTGTTCACGAATAACGGTGTAATCATAGAGGGTTTTCAGGCTTTTAACTGCTCTTTTGGGGTAAAGGTAGTTGGGGACCTTTTTAGCTGCCAGGAGTTTTTCAGCCCCTTCAAAACGAGTTCCTCCAAAGAAACTGCACAGGATTGGTTTTTCAGTTTTACTGGCGTGGTCTATGGCGACCTGGGCAATTCCCTCAGGGTCAGTGACTGACTGGGGTGTTACCAGGTAGATAATTCCATCCACATTGGGATCTGCCAGTACAGTGTCCAGGGTGAAGGCGTACCTTTCAGGGCTGGCGTCCCCCAGGACATCCACTGGATTTTTAACACTGGCAGTAGCTGGTAATCCTTCGTTTAGTTTTTCTTTGGTTTCTGTGGTGAGTTCGGCAATTTCCAGACCTGCTTTTATGGCAGCGTCAGTGGTCATAATTGCTGGACCACCAGCATTGGTGATTATGGCTATTTTGTTTCCCTTGGGGAGGGGTGATAGTGCCAGGGCACTACTGTAGTCCATCATTTCGTCCAGGGAATTCACACGGATGATTCCACACTGGGAGAATGCTGCTTCATAGGCAGAGTCTGATCCAGCAATGGTACCGGTGTGGGATGAAACTGCTTCTGATCCCTTGGATGTTGTACCCGACTTGATAACCAGAACTGGTTTTTTCTTTGAAGCTTCTCTACAGGCGTCTATAAATCCGGGTCCGTCTACAATACCTTCCAGGTAGGCGGTTATAACCTCGGTGTTTTCATCTTCCATGAAATCCTTCATACAATCATTTTCATTGATCACGGCCTTATTTCCCAGGCTCACGATCCTGGAAAATCCTATATTCTTCTTATCAGCGTAATCTAAGATAGCAGCCATTATGGCTCCAGATTGGGTCATGAATGATATTTTCCCTTTATGGGCAATATCAGAAGAGAATGATGCATTCATATCATTGTAGGTGTCCATTATGCCCAGACAGTTGGGGCCCACCAGTTTAATATTGTATTTTTTGCATATTTCCACCAGCTGGTTTTCCAGTCTGGCTCCTTCTGTGTCAACCTCTTTAAATCCTGCTGAGATCACAACGATGTTCTTTATTCCAGTTTCTCCACAATCTTCAACTGTGGCCGGGATCAGGTGGGATGGTATTACTATAACTGCCAGGTCTACATGTCCATATTCTTTTATGGATTTATAGGCCTTGAGTCCCAGTACTTCACCACCTTTGGGGTTAATTGGGACGATCTTACCTTTGTAATAATTAAGGAGGGATGTCATTAAGTCATAACCAATTTTACCCTTTGTTTCCGATGCACCTATTACTGCAACTGATTTAGCATTAAACATATCAAGCATGTTATCACCTATTATATCTTTACTAATTATCTGGTCCCCTATTTATTATATTCGGATAAATCTCATGATTTATAACAAAATAACTATGATTAAAGTACTTACTTACTTAACGCCCTATATTTAATCCTTTATTTTTGAATCTGATTTAAAACAATTTTATTTATTGGGAAATTAATCTGCAATTATTTTTACATATTGGGTGGATAATGTAAGTTCGAAAATAAATATTCCCCTTTGATGAATTTAGTTCATAGTTGATTTATCAGAATCGCTAATGATTGGTTTTTGGTTAATCGATTGACTTCTGGTTAATGTTTGGTTTTTGGCTAATGATTGGCTTCTGAGTATATTTTTTTACAGGTTGGGATCATTCTTAAAAATTCTCATAACTCTTTAAAGAAAACCTATCACTCTTAAAAGAAAAAATAAAGTTTTTAAAGGTGTTATAATATAAATATAACCAGAAATAGATGGTTTCTGAGATTTGATTATTTTCTCAAGTATTCAGATATTTACTGGCTGATTTGTAGGTTAACCGATCTAAAGATTAACCAATAAAGGTTAACTGATCTAAGATTTACAGATAAAAGGTTAACTGATCTAAGATTTACAGATAAAAGGTTAACTGATCTAAAGATTAACCGATAAAAAGTTAACAGATCTAAGGAAACTGGGGGTGTAAACATTAAAAAATTTAAATACGCCTTTATTATTGGGTTTATGTTGATTTTGGCTCTCAGTGTAACTATTTATGGATTTAACCTGCGGGAAGTTAATAAAACTACATGTAACGCCAATTTCGAACCAGTGAATGTCTTGATTTATGAGGGTGAAGCCACATCTACCGATAGTGTGAATGGACTGGAATACTGCCTGGAACAGGCACAACATAACAACCCCAATCTTAAATTTAATTACACCACCACTGATGTTATTAATTCTGAAGTTTTATCCGGGCAGGATGTTTTAGTCATATCTGGGGCTGATATTCAACTCCTCTTTGAGGATCCATCAATAAATCCAGATGATATAAAGAAATTTGTAGAAGCAGGGAATGGTTACATGGGAATATGTGCTGGTGCTTATGCTGCTTCCAACTACAATGGAGAATACGGTTCTGGTTGGGGAATTTCACCCAATGTAAACTGTAATTACACCGATGCCGATGGTTTAATGCCCATTACCATTACCAGTTATGGTGTTAACACCCTCAAATATTCTAATGGAAAAATTGATCCCTGTGCCTTCATCACCAGCACAACCGACACATTTACCTTACTCTCTTTCACGGTTTCCAACACCCCAGGACTATACAAAAATGGTAATTACACTCCCATAGCAATTTATGAGGAAAATAACACGGTCTTATCAGGTTATGCTGCAATTGTGGATGATAATCGTGGCTCAGGGAGAATAATTCTCTCTGGCCCACATCCAGAACTGGATCCAGCTAAACCCGAACTGGTTGCCAGGATGATACTGTGGGCTTCCAAAAGGATTTAAATAAGTTTAATGCCCTAATTTTAGGATTCAACTTAGGAAAAAAATAAGAATTTAATTTTCGAAGGTTATAAATAAATATTATTCTGCGCCTCCGGTCATAAGGGTAATAAGACCACCCAGCAGCATTACAATAATTGCAAACCAGATTAGGTACCAAGTGAACACCGGGAATATCAGGAAAAGAATTAAGATTATAATTGCAAATCCAACCATTGATCCCCCAGTTGCTTGTTGTTTTTCAACCATTTTTTCACCTCCCCTCAGATGAATAATCTACTACTATAATTTCTTTTTTAAAATATAAGTCTTTTACGCCATAGATTACTGTATTTTAATTGTTAATGAAATCTTATGCAGTACTCTAGAAAAATAAACAAAGTAGGATAAATCTAGAAAGACAATACCTTTATAAACAGGAATCTCATTTAATTTATTTATTTAATACAAAAGGTAATGTTATGAACGTTATTAAGCTCCTTTTAGCCTTTGCACCATGGATTATTTTTGGACTCATAGCTGGACAATCATTTTTAAGTCTGGAAATAGCTATAATCATATCTCTTGCTATTGCTGTGATTTTGGGTTATAAACAGATGCGTAAATGGTATATCCTACCCTGGGTGACCTTCCTATTTTTTATCATTATATTTATAGCCATCGTGCTCTTGAAGAACATGTGGGTAATATCCCACGTGGGCATTCTTTCTTACGGGACTTTGGCCGTAGTTACATGGGGATTTCTGCTTATTGGTCATCCATTCACGCTCCAGTATGCTAAGGAAGAAGTGGATAAGAGTCTCTGGGATAATCCTACTTTCATTCGCACTAACCAGATAATCACTGCTTTTTGGGGAGTTATATTTTTAGTGGATCTGGGGATTAATTATTACAAGTTCAATCACCATGGAGGGGGAGGATGGTCTTTTGAAATTGCAGGGTGGATCCTTATATTGATTGGGCTGGTTTTCACAGTGGAATATACAAAATATGTTAGGAAACGCAGACAACAAAACGAAGAAGTTGCAAATTAAAGATTAATCCATGATAGTCAATTATATTTCATATAATTGATTTTTTTTATTATAATTGGTCTAAATTCATAAGAAAATGTATATATAGAAAATAATAGCATAGTTTACTATGGTGATGGAGTTCACCTTCAACCGCTTATTTTTTAAGCTGATGACTCCTGTTAAATTAAGGAGGAGGCTGTATTGTCTGATAAAATCATTGATAAGATTTTAATTCCTACTAATGGTTCTGAATATGCAAATAAAGCTGTAAAACATGCACTATGGCTTGCCAGTGCAAGTGGTGCAGAGATTATTGCTTTAAATGTGATTGATACTTCTTCATTAGTTGCTTTACCAGAAGAGCGCATAAGAGTGCAAACTTTAAAATTGCTTAAAGAAGAGGGAAATAAAGCACTGGTAAAGATTTCTGATCTGTTAGAAACTGAAGGGGATAATCAGAAAATTAAACTGACTACTTTTATTAAAGAAGGTTCTCCTACAGATGTAATAGTTAAAACTGTTGAAGAAGAAAGTATAGGCTTAATCACGATTGGTACTTCTGGAAAACAGGGAATTAATAGATTTGTACTGGGAAGCCTGGCTGAAAACGTGGTTAGGGCTGTATCTTGTCCAGTTTTGGTTGTTCATTAATTAAGTGCTAAATGGGTTTTAAAAAGGGCTAAATGGATTTTAAAAAACCTTAAACTTTAAATGTGGAAAACTTAATTTATAATGAACTATGTGGGTGGTGCATCAGAATTTTAAACCAAGCTTTAAAGTTTGTGCATGCTAGGGAACATGAAGAAGGTGGATTTACACTTTACAGTGGTATTCCTGACACTAAAAATACTTATTATGGATTGAAAATCCTTCACATGTTCAATGATGAACCTAACAATAGAGAGGATACCATAAACTGGATCCAAAAATTGCAGAAAGACAAAATGTACGGTATTCAAGGAGTATTCTACCGGGTTAACATTTTAAATATCTTCAATGAAGAAATCACAATTCCAAAGTCTTACATTGAACAACTAAGTTCTAAAACCGATTTTGCAACTTTAGAAGTGGCATATTACCACACAGCCATATTACATATCTTAAATTTAGATACTTTTGAAAATGTCACAGAATGGATATTATCACATCAAAATGCGGATGGTGGATTTGGATTAGACCGATCGGATATTCTATCCACTTATTATGCCCTTGAATCATTAAACTTCATAGATCCATTGTTAATAAAGAATGATAACCAGATTATGGGATTTGTACATGAATGCCTGACAACTGAGGGTGGTTTCACATTTATACCGGATATATACCCACCTTATCTGGAACCAACACATGCCGGAATAAAAATCTGCGAAATATTAAATAAAAAACCTGTTGATCCAGATATAACAGTTGAATTTATATTAAATCTTCAAAATAATAATGGAGGATTCCGTAGATCTAAATATATGGGAATTTCAGAGTTAGAATATACATTCAAATCTTTACATGTCCTGAAAATGTGTTCGAAGGTATGATATTCACATGATTAAATTATTCAGCGTGAAATAAGCATTGGGAGTGTGTTTTATGAACAGTGTTATTGAAAATATCGGAATCAGAAAAATTTTAGATAGCCGGGGAAACGCAACAGTAGAAATAGATATAACAACTGGAAATGGTTTTGGTAGAGCTGCAGCTCCCAGTGGGGCGAGTACTGGGGCCATGGAAGTAGTGGCATTTCCAGAAGAAGGTATTGATAGTGTAATAGGCACTTTCAATGAGCGGGTTAAAGGGGACCTTGTTGGTGTAAGTGCAGATGAAACAGTCCTCATTGATGATATTCTGAAGGAAATTGACGGTACTGATAACCTGTCATCTTTAGGGGGTAATGTAACTGTGGCAATTTCCTTAGCAGCAGCAAAAGCAGCAGCTTCATCCTTCAATATGCCATTATACCAGTTTTTAGGGGGCAATCTCAAGAATGAAATTCCTTATCCTCTTGGAAACATGATAAACGGAGGAGCACACGCTGGGAAGAACGCACCGGATATACAGGAATTCCTGGTTGTTCCAGTGGGTGCTAAAAACATCACCGAAGCAGTTTTTGCCAATTCCAGTGTTCACAAAAAAATTGGAGAACTAATAAAGGTAAAAGATGGACAATTTACAGGTGGGAAGGGTGATGAAGGAGGATGGGCACCTAACCTTTCAAACTATGAGGCATTAGAGATTCAATCCCAGGCTTGTGAAGAAATTTCCGATGAAACTGGTATCAAAGTAAGACCATCACTTGATTTAGCGCCCAGTGAATTATGGGATGGTTCAAAATATATTTACGGACGGGAAGGAGTCAACAGAGATACCGGTGAACAGATAGATTTTGTGGAAGAAATAATTAACACCTACAAAATGTTCTTTGTTGAAGATCCGCTACGAGAAGGGGATTTCGAGGGATTTTCCCAACTAACAAAGAGAGTTGGTGATAGGTGTATTATCTGTGGTGATGACATTTTCGTTACCAATGCAGAGATTCTTTCCAGGGGAATAGAAAAAAAAGCTGCCAATGCAATTATCATTAAACCTAACCAGATAGGCACATTAAGCGACACCTACAAAACAGTGAAACTTGCCAAAGATAACAATTACACCCCAGTAGTATCACACCGCTCTGGTGAAACCACTGATGAAACCATAGCCCATTTAGCCGTAGCATTCGGAGCACCACTCATCAAAACAGGAGCTATTGGTGGTGAAAGAATTGCAAAACTCAACGAACTTATCAGAATCCAGGAAGAAATGCCCAGTTCAGTCATGGCCAAATTAAAATGATTATATATTGTTAATTATCTGGAAAAGAGTGATTATTGGGAGGAAGAAAAATTTGAACTTGTGGAAGGACATAAAAAATCAACCACCACACGCTCCAAAGGTGGTATACGCAGTTATTGAAACTCCAAAAGGTTCATGGAATAAATATGAGTACAAAACTTCAAAAGAAACATTTTGCCTGGGACCGGTTTCCCTGTTGTGTTATCCTGCTGATTATGGTGTAATCCCCCAGGCAATTGGAGATAACGGGAATCCTCTGAATATATTGGTGTTAAATCATCAACCCACATTTTTGGGTTGTTTGATAAAAACAAAGCCCATAGGCATTATAAAAATGAGGAATGATACTGGGAAGGATGAGAAGGTTATAGGGATCCCGGTAAATGATCCATCTTCTGAAGACACTCAGGATATTAAAGATCTCCCCAAATCCCTCCTTGAAGAAATCACACACTTTTTCAGGGAATGTATGAAGATCCAAAACATGAACATGGAAATAGTAGGATTGGAAAATAGAAAAGAAGCAGTTAGGATAATAGAACGTTCAATGGACCGTTACAATGAAATGTTGAGTATTAAATCCCTTTTCTTACTGGATTAAGGGTGTTATGTGTAATTATAAAGGTTTTCGTGAATTTCAAGTTAGGTAATTCCAAGTTAGTAAATTCAAATAAGTGAATTTCAAGGTTTTAGTATATTTTAAATTTTCAGTACTTTTAAGGTTTTAGTAAACTCCAAGGAGGAATAAATTATGAATTTATGGAAAGACATACCCACCGGACCATCAGTCCCACAAGTAGTTTATGCAGTAATTGAAATCCCAAAAGGATCACGGAATAAATACGAATACGACAAGGATAAAGAGGCATTTGCACTGGACAGGGTGTTATATTCACCAATACACTACCCTGCAGAATACGGGATTATCCCCAAAACTCTCTGGGATGACGGAGATCCAATGGATATCCTGGTGGTTATGGAACAACCCACATTCCCAGGATGTGTTATAGAAACCCGGATAATTGGTGTAATGAAAATGATCGATGGTGGAGAAAGTGATGATAAGATATTGGGAGTACCAGTGAACGACCCCAAATTTAAAGATGTTCAGGATATTTCTGATATGCCCAAACCATTTTTAGATGAAATTTCACACTTTTTCACAGAATACAAAAGACTAGAAAAGAAAACAACGGAAGTTTTAGGATGGGAAAATGCTGAAAAAGCATTTCAAGCTTTAGAACATTCTATGGAATTGTACAAGAAGATGTAAGTCCATAGGGGAGTGTTTCCTATTGGAGTGATCTTATTGGAATATATTTTATCAGATATATTCTATGAGATATATTTTATCAGATATATTCTATGAGATATATTTTATTAGATATATTCTATGAGCATATACTCTTGAGGGTAAACTCTAGTTCATATGCTCTCTAGTTCACATGCTCCCTCTTTTTTTACAAGATATTTTTAGTTTTGGAAGAACTTTTTCAGGCCATTTCATTACTTCAACTTCAAAATATTTACCCAATAAAATAAATAAACTAACAAAAAAAAGTATGTCCAGTATAAATTTTCTGGAGTCCATTATAAATCCAATTTTAATTATCATTCCCATCTTGACTGTAGGAGATCTTGACTGTAGGAGATCTTGACTGTAGGAGATCTTGACTGTAGGAGATCTTGACTGTAGGAGATCTTGACTGTAGGAGATCTTGACTGTGAAGAAATAACAGTTATACTGGTTAGTTTAAGAGTTTATACAAATTAGGAGAACAAATCAATGCATCGTTTGACATCTAAATTGGTGATTTACAAAAATATTAACCCTGATAGTATCTTGTTTAGATTATCGAATATCTGCCAACAATTTGAATCAGGTGACTACGTGCGAGAAGACCTGATTTCAGATATTTATATAGAAATTAATCATCTGCTTGATATTTCCACAATTTATGGGTTTGATAAAAATCTTTGGCACAACTATCTGGCCTTTGTTCTGGCAATGACTGAAAACCCATTTACCCTTGTTTCGGAAAAAGTGGGAGTAAACGCAGGTACGGTAAATAAATTCGCCTGTAACGATTTTGGCATCTTCAAACAGCTGTTTGACTATGACTTTTTTAAAATAGAAAAAGAACTGGAAATTGACTGTTTCACGATTATCACTGATTACCACGCAGTTGTCAAGAGTGAACAGATTTTCAACAAGAGTGTGAGTGAAAAAGTTCAAAAACTCAGTCAGGCCATAGATCAGACTAAAGATGATAGTGAGGTATATGAAGTAGTTACAGATTTCTACGGAGCATATGGGGTAGGTGAATTTGGATTAAATAAAGCTTTCCGCATCTCACCTCAAGAGAAGTCTGGAATTTCCACTCGAGATAAGTCTGGAATTTCCACTCGAGATAAGTCCGGGGTTGCGGCTGATGATAAGTCAGGAATCCTTTGCCCCATCACCACCACCAGTGACATGCAGCTGGATGATCTGGTTGGTTATGAATCCCAAAAGAGGGAACTGCTGCAGAATACAGAAGCGTTCGTTGAAGGTCGCAAAGCAAACAATGTTCTTCTCTATGGAGATGCCGGTACAGGTAAGTCTGCCAGTATAAAGGCAATTCTTAATCAGTATTACAGTCAGGGTCTGCGCATGATCGAGATATATAAACATGAATTTAAGGAACTGCCCAAGGTCATTGATGCCATAAAAAACAGGAATTATCGTTTTATAATTTATATGGATGATCTATCCTTTGAAGAGTTTGAAATTGAGTATAAATATTTGAAGGTAGTTATGGAAGGAGGTCTGGAGGCCAAACCTGAAAACGTGCTCATCTATGCAACATCCAACCGTCGCCACTTGATCCGGGAAACCTGGAGTGATCGTTCGGATATGGCCGATGATGAACTGCATCGATCGGAGACTGTGAATGAAAAATTATCCCTGGCAGCCAGGTTCGGGGTGACAATTGGTTACTACACGCCTCAAAGGAGTGAATATTTCAACATAGTCACCATTTTGGCCCGGAGACACCCTGAAATTACACTCACCGATGAAGAATTGATAAAAGAGGCAGGTAAATGGGAAATGCGTCACGGTGGAATGTCCGGACGCACAGCCCAGCAGTTTGTTGATTCCCTGCTGGCAGCTGCAGATTCATCCTAGTCTTCTATGATTTATGGATAAAGGATCCATTTTGCATAGTATAAAAGCTTTTTTTATTTCTTTTTCCTTTTAAGTCCTTTAAAGTTAATATTGGTTATTTTAATCTTGTTTTAGATTTATATTTTTCTGGTATAATCAGCTATCTTTAAAGTTACCCAATATTTGAACCAGTTATCTTTAAATACTTTAAAGATCACTATCAATATATCGACATATGTTGATATATGGTTTTAATCCGTGTATCGTCAATTCAGAATCAAGAATCATTATTAAGCTGTTTGGTATAAAAGGAGGTATCATGTCAAATTGTCCGATTCCGGGTGAAGATAAGCCCAATGAGAACCAGAAGAAAAGAATTAAAAAACTAGTGGAATCATTACCCGATGATAATCAATTCGAACAGTATTCTGGAAAACTCAAAGCACTATCTGATGCAACCCGACTGAAAATATTGTATTTACTTTCAGATGGAGAATTATGTGTCTGTGAAATAATTTACGCTCTGGATAAGCCTCAGTCGAGCATATCTCATCATTTAAATATCCTGAAAAATCTAGGATTCATTAAAGGTCGGAAAGAGGGAATATGGATTCATTACAGCCTTTCAAATCCTGAAATAACAGATATTGTCAAAAAATTAATCGAATCAATCTAAAATAAAGGTGATGTTCATGGTAAATGAAAAAAAATATGCTTTAGCTCCTTGCAGTGGAATGAGTCCATGTGGTTTAATTACCCGGGCTGCGGCTAATGACACAGTCCAGGAACGTGATGATCTAATATCAATCTGTATGGGTGCAACATCCGCAGACAGGGAAGGATTCAGAGAATTAATAAGAAAATATCCAATCATTGCAATCAATGGATGTGAAGGATCATGCGTTGATAAAATACTGGAACAAAAAGGGGTTAAAGTTGCTAAAATAATCAATGTGCAGGAAGAATTAAACTCTGAAAATTTAAAACCAACAGACCCGGTCCGGCTTAATGATACTGGTGAAAAATGTGTTTTAGTAATGAAAAAGAAGATTAATGAACTTATTGACTGATTAAAGTTTGAATCTGGGTCATTATTATGGGTGATTGAATGGTCAAAGAAAGAGTTTTGTTCCTGTGTACTCATAACGCAGCCCGCTCGCAAATAGCAGAAGGCGTATTCAGGGATCTTCATGGGGATGTGTTTGAAGTTTACAGTGCAGGGATTAAACCTCAAACAGTGAATCCACTGGCCATAAAATGTATGGAAGAGATTGGAATTGACATTTCCCATCATAAGTCTAAACATATGAAAGAATTCCAATCTCAAGAATTTGATTACATCATCACTGTATGTGAAAATGCATGCCCTTTGATCGTTGGGGGTAAAAAATATTTTAAACATTCATTTGAAGATCCTTCTGCGTTTAAGGGAACTGCAGAAGAAAAATTGAAATTTTTTGCAAAAATAAGGGATGAAATAAAGGACTGGCTGGAAGATCTGTATAATTCGGATATGATACATGAAATTAACGCTGATAATTTCTCAGACCTTAATATGGGTTTCTCAGACCTTGATGTGGGTTTTTCAGATATTGATATGGGTGTTGAACATATGGATCTGCTTAAAGGAGGTATTTCATTGAAAAAAGATAACTGTTGCCTGGAAGAGGCAGGGAATAACACGGTTAAAAATAACTCTAATTCAAAATGTGAATGCGAAGAATTAACTCAATCTGAAGATTCAGGATGTGGTTGTGAAGAATTAACTCAATCTGAAGATTTAGACTGCGGTTGTGAAGAATTAGTTCAATCTGAAGATTCAGGATGTGGTTGTGAAGGAGCCATTAAGGAATCAGACGTGTCTGAATCTGGTGATGCGGAACCCTCTAAAGAATCTGTTCCCAGTTGTTGTGGAACCGATTCAACTGATGAATCAGACCCGGTAGCATGTTGTGGGGCTTCGGAATACCCGGATCAATCCACGGTCTTGAACCCTGATGAACCTCAGTTCATGGTTGGGAATGAATTTTTGGAAGAATTTGAAGACTACGCACGATCAATTGGTATTAATAGTATTGGATACACTCAGATAACTCCCGAGTTGTTGATTCAGGATAAATTCATCCAGTATCCAAATACCATTGTTCTGAACATGGAAATGAATAAAGAAATCATTGAACGAGAACCGGGTCCAGAAGCACAGAAATTGAATGATGCAGCTTATGCAAAACTGGCTGATTTGACCTATAAACTTTCAGATTATCTCCGCCAGCATGGTTTTGCAACTGAAGTTGCACATCCTTACGAGGGTGTAGTTAATTTCTCTGCCCTAGGCCAAAAAGCGGGTTTAGGTTACATTGGGCAAAGTGGGTTATTGATTTCTCCAGAATTAGGCCCGCGACAGAAAGTATCAGCCATATTCGTTAGCATAGCCAACTTACCCCATTCCTTAGGTACGGATCACTCCTGGATTCCTGATTACTGTGATAAATGTGGAAAATGTGTCAGAGCCTGCCCTGAAAAGGCATTAATTGAAAAAGAAACTTGTTGCGGTACAAAAGAAACGGAACTTGTACAAAAAAAGTGCATAGGTTGTATTCAGGGGTGTACTTACTGTATAGAAGCATGTCCATTCACGGATAAAGGATATGACTATGTTAAAAACAAATTTGATAAAATCACAGCTAAAATGAAAAAACGGTTATAAAATTCACATTCCATATGGTGAGTTTTTCTTAAAAAGTATCCAGATAGTGCGGTATACTTTTGAAATGGATTATGATACTGATTATAATGATTTTTAAGAAAAATGAAGTTGTAAAATTAATTTGGGGATTTAGATAATGGAAAAAAATTTAAACACTTATGAAATTGAAGATAGTTGCTATGCTTCTTTTGCTAATAAAACAGCATTATCCATAGAAAAAGGTGAAGGAGTTTATGCTTTTGATGAGGATGGTAAAAAATATCTGGATCTTACTGCCGGATGGGGAGTAACCAGTATTGGACACGCAAATCCAGTAATCACCGAAGCCATTTGCCAGCAAAGTAAAAAAATCATGCAGAATCCTAACTCTGGAGCTACTTATTCACCAGCAAGGTCTAAACTTCTGTTATTGATGCAGGAAATACTGCCTGATAATTTAACCCGAATATTCTTTTCAAATAGTGGTGCAGAGGCCAATGATGCTGCTATTAAGTTGGCAAGGAAAGTAACTGGAAAATTGAATATTATATCCACTGAAAAAAGTTTTCACGGAAGGACAGTTAGCACTGTATCAGCAACCGGTCAAAATTCCCACAGAGATAGATTTAATCCACTAATTCCCCATCATATATTCGTTCCCTACAATGATATTCCTGCAATAGAGGAGGTTATTGGTAACGATGTTGCGGCGGTAATTGTCGAACCAATACAGGGTGAAGGTGGTATTAATGTGCCTGATCCAGACTACCTCAGTCAATTATCTCTTTTATGCACAGAAAACAATGTTCTTTTGATAGCAGATGAAATTCAAACTGGTTTTTGCAGAACAGGACCAATGTTTATGTCTCAAGATGTTAAAATTGATATTTTAACCATGGCCAAGGGAATTGCAGGAGGATTCCCCTTCGGAGCATTCGCATTTACTGAAGAGATCCACAATAAACTTGAAAAGGGAGACCACGGTGGTACTTACTGTGGCAACCCATTAGGTTGTGCAGTTTCTTATGCAGTTATCAAATACATGTTAGATAATAAAATCTGGGAAAATGTGGAAGACGTTGGTGATTATGCCATCCAAGAACTGAACAATTTGAAAAGTGAGTTTCCTAACATAATTAAGGATGTCAGAGGGAAAGGATTATTAATTGCTGTTGAATTAGTTGATGATAATGTTGCATCACTCATTAATTCTTACTGTTTGACTAAGGGCCTTATTTTAAATGTTACCCAGGGTAATGTGGTTCGAATGTTCCCTGCCTTAAATATATCCCGAACACAAATGGAACAAGGATTAAATATACTTAAAACGGCATTAGCTGAATATAATCGACAGTAAATCCAGTTTGCAGGACCATTAAAACAAAAACATTCAAACTTTTTTATTTTTTTTATTTTCAAACTATGTTTGGATGTTACTTCGTTATAGGATAGTTATGTTTTCCCTGATGTCGTAATATTTTGGTTGAAAGAATAATTTATTAATAATCATTTGATAATTATTATTTAGTTGAATAATTTTATCAATTTTTGGCCAAAATGATATTATGACATTCTGGTCAGGGTAATAGTAGTAAATTAGGGGTATGCTAATTATTTGGCCTATTTTTTTCTTTTTCTATAAAAACAAATAGGATTATTGATTATAAATAATAGCTCTAAAAAATCAGGAAATTTCATACTAATTTTCCCTACTTACTAAATGGTAATGGAATTACCATCTGGTTAGAAAAATTACTTTAAGTTAGTTTAATAAATTTTTTATATAATTTATTTATCATTAAGGGGGTTCCATTTAATGGAATATGTAAAACTTGGAAATACAGGTATGGATGTATCCCGAATTTGTCTTGGATGTATGAGCTTTGGTATAGGAGAAAGAGGAGTGTTCCCATGGGCACTTGATGAGGAACGCAGCCGCCCAATGATTAAAAAAGCTCTTGATTTGGGTATTAATTTTTTTGATACTGCAAATTTCTATTCAGACGGGACAAGTGAAGAGATTACTGGCAAGGCATTAAATGATTACGCAGATCGAGATGAAATTGTAATTGCAACGAAGGTTTTTTTCCAAATGCGTGAAGGTCCAAATGGTGGGGGGCTTTCCCGAAAAGCAATTATGAGTGAAATTGATAAGAGCCTTAAACGCCTAGGAACGGATTATGTGGATCTATACCAAATTCACCGCTTAGATCACAATACTCCCATCGAAGAAACAATGGAAGCATTGCATGATGTTGTGAAGGCTGGAAAGGCAAGATACATTGGTGCATCATCCATGTATGCATGGGAATTTCTGAAGGCGAACCAGGTGGCTGAAGAAAATGGATGGACCAAGTTTATAACGATGCAGAATCATTACAACCTCATGTACCGTGAAGAGGAAAGGGAGATGCTGCCACTTTGTAAGGAAGAAAAAATCGGTGTGATTCCATGGAGTCCACTTGCCGGAGGAAGATTAACACGTGAATGGGAAACAGTAACTCCCCGTTCAAAAATAGATGAGATTAGTAATAATCTTTTCACCCCAACAGCCAGTTTAGACAGAAAAGTAGTTGAACGAATATCTGAAGTAGCAAAAAAACGAGATGTTTCAATGGCTCAAATTGCGCTTGCCTGGTTACTACAGAATGAAACTGTAACCGCCCCCATTGTAGGTACTACAAAAATGTCGCATATCAAAAATGCATCAGATGCTCTTTCCATTAATTTAACAAAAGAAGAAATTGCGCTGTTGGAAGAACCGTATATCCCACATCCAGTGATTGGTATAGAGGTAGATTAATACCGAAACACAACTATCCATCCTACTTTAGAATAAAATCAACTATTTTTTTCTTTTAATGATGATTATAACAGCAAAAGGGATTTTTTAAAATAATTTAATTTTTAAAAAAATTTTCAATAGTTTTTGTTGGAATAACAAACATTGCTGTGATTAAAAAACAAGTTATCGGTGTAAGGATTGGTGAAATAAAGGCTAAAAATATTGAAATAATACTTATTGCAAAGGTTATTAAAATTCTCCTATCGCCCGATAATGTCTTGTAAATTTTTGAAGATTCACCATTACATTTAATTAATGAATATTGAAGAAAGGCATAAGCAGCATTTGTAGTTAAAAACACAATGCCATATAACATTGCAGGAACCAAGCTGTTAAAATCACTTTTTCCAAACCATGCTGTTACAAATGGGAACAGAGAAATGGAAAATAAACCTAAAATATTAGCCCATATTACCTGTTCATTAATTTTGTCAGCTAAATCTAATAAATGATGATGATTTATCCAGTAAGTAGCTAAAATAAAAAAACTTATTCCATAAGCTAAAAATTGTTCTTTCATTTGGAATAAACCATTTAAATCAGCTGTTTGAGGAATAGATAATTCTAAAACTAAAATAGTTAATAGAATAGCTAGAACAGCATCACTAAATGTTTCCATTCTCAATTTATCCATAAATTAACCTTTAATTATATTTAATGAAGTTTTAGATATTTTAGGATAAATAGTAGAAAAATTAATCCATAGAAAATAAAGGAATAGTTTTAAAATTATTATTCCATGTTTAAATGAATTCTTAGATTTTCTTTGGATTTTTCTTTTAATTTAGAGCCATGTTCATTCTTTATCTTGACTTCATCCAATGCAAAATCAAAAATTTCAAAGATTATCTTATTTAATTTGAGCCCTTTTTTGGTTAAAAAGTACTCTGTCTGAACAGGTGTAGAGCTTACGACTTTTTTTTCAATTATGCCTTTTTGTTCTAATTCTTTCAATCGATCAGAGAGAACTTTGCTACTTAAATTAGGATTCATTTCTAGAAAGTCTTTAAAATGGTTACGATTACAGAATAATCCTTTGATTATTTTGATATTCCATTTCTTCCCAAGATAATCAAATGTTTCATCGATAGTTCTGTAAACTTCATTGAAATATACATCTTCTTCATTCATATTAACATCTCCACTTACCAAATGGTAATTGCATTACCACCCCGCTAATTACCGAATAGTGAGAAAAATTACTTTAAGCTACCTTGAACTTTAAATATGATTTGTTTAATGTCGTTAATAAATAAATCCTTAAATTGTTTGGAAAAATTCCCAAACAATTAAATCTACAAATGACTCCATAAATTGTGTTTTTATTTTTGTGATAATATTTTCATTAAATTGTTGTTTACATCTCCTCTACTGATTATGCCTGTGACTTTACCCTCTAGATCTAATACTGGGAGTTTTTTAAAGTGATGCTGGGATAAAATTTGAATAGTTTTTTCCAGGGTATCCTCTTTTTTTAGGGTGTATATTCGTTTTTTATGCATTAATTTGTCAACTGTTGTGTTGATTTTTTCTTTTAGGACTTCCTGTTCTGTTTCTCCTTCTTCCATAAGTACTCCGTAAATGAAATCATGAACAGATCCTTCTTTTGGAGCTAGATATCTCATGATGTCTCCATCACTAATCATTCCAATTAGTTTATTTTGGTTGTTGACAACTGGAACTCCGCCGATATGATGTTTAGTTAATAGTTTTAGTAGTTCTCTAACGGTTACATTTGGTTTTATGGATATTACATCTGAAATCATGAAGTCTTTTACTTTCAAAATAGTTTCTTTTGGTTTTTCTTCAACTATTTTAGATTTAACGGGTTGGATATGGTGACGATTTAGTACTATTAATATTATAGAGCCTAAAACGAAGCAGCCTCCAACAAGGAATGGTACATGTGGTGAAAATAATTCAGCTAATAATCCTGCCATAAAAGGAGCTATCGCTCCACCTGCCAAACGCAAGAAATTAAATGCTGCAGAAGTTGTTGAAGACTCAACAGGTGATGCATCCATAACCGCATTTGAAAATAATGGATTAATACTTCCGAATAGAGCACCCGAAAAGATGATGCATGCTATCATTAACCATGTCATGTTTGTCCAAATACCCATAACTAAAAGAACAATCATGAACAGGGTTAATATTAAATATAATGGTTTAGTTGACCCATATCTATCAATAAGCTTGGGCCCTATGAAATAAGATGTAAGTGCAAGAAGGACTCCCCATACTAAAAATATTCCTCCCATAGTTAAAGGACTTAATCCAAGTGCAAGGGGTGCATATGCCACTAAAGCAAAGAAACCGAAGTTATAAAGGAAATTAGAAGTTCCTAATACCGCTATCGAGCGATGCTTCATGGCACGGAAAGGATCAAGCAGGGAAGTGTTTTCTTTTCCTTTTACAACTTCTTCTTTAACATTTGGTACGTAGATAAGCAGTAAAGCAAAAACAACCGCCATTATGACACCAACACCAAAAAATGAAAATCTCCATGAAAATTGACCTAGTAAACCTCCAATTAAAGGTCCTACAGAGATTCCTATTCCAAAAGCAGCTTCAAATAAAATAATTGATCTTGCTTTTGCAGATCCTGCTAGAAGGATTAAAGCGGTAAGTCCAGTAGCAAAGAAAAGGGAATTTCCTATCCCCCAAAGCCCACGTAATCCCACAATAGTCCAGATATTGTTAGCAAATCCTGCAAGAAATGCAAATATCCCTATAATACCAATACCCAACATCAAAGTCTTTTTAATACTCAATCTAGTAGAAATAAATCCTGTAAAGAGCATTGCTACAGCCATTACAGCATTATAACTAGTATAGAGTAAAGTAACTTGACTAGGGCTTGCTGCTAACTGTTTGGAAATTGTTGGTAAAACAGGACCTACAAGTCCAAGACCCATCATAGCGGTAATTGTTGCAATGAATAACATCCAAACTGCTACAGGTAAACTTTCATTTTTTACTGAATCATTTAATGACATTTTTTTTCTCCTCTCATTTTTATCACTGATATATCAATTACTGATGTATCAATTAGTATAGAATAGCCTATGAATTCTTGTTAAATTTTAAAATAAGAAATTATTCTAAATTTGAATCTAATTTCTCTAATAAATACATAAATTGTTCCAGTTCGCTCTCACCAAATATAGATTTAATTTCTCGAGCATTCTGAGACATTACTTCTGATGTGTCTTTATATAAATTTTTACCTTCACTTGTTAAATATATTAAAAATTCTCTTTTGTCTTGATATGAACTTTTCCTCTCGATAAGTCCTTTATTTTCAAGAGTATTTAAACTACGGGTCATAGCTCCGGTATCTCTACTTGAAGTTTCAGACAGTTTTTTTTGATTACATCCTTCATTTTGATATACAAAATATAAAAGCAACCATTGTTCTAACGTAATATCATATTGTTTAAGTTTATTTTGAGCTTTTCTTTTCATTTCATGCCCTAATTTCAAAATTGCATAAAGTATATCATTTTTATCAAAAATGTAATCCATATAATGACCTTCATATTGTTAAATTTCTTTCAAAATAGCTGATGTATCAACTATTGTGTATTCAAGTATATAAATCTTTCGTGTAAATCCCATAATTTTAATAGTTTTTATTATTTTTGCATGAAATCAAAATAATCCTTTAAATTCCCAAGATAGTCAAATGTATCATCAATAGTTCTGTAAACTTCGCTGAAGTAAGTATAGTCTTCATTCATATTAACATCCCACTTACTAAATGGTAATCGCATTACCATCCGGTTAGCGAATTACCAAATGGTTAGAAAAATTACTTTAAGTTACTTTAACATTCTTTAATAGGGTTTGTTTATTGTCATTAATACATAAATCCTTGAAATGTCCTGAAATTGCCAAAAATGTACATTTAACTATTTAAATTAGATTTTTTTTAAATGAATTTTTATCAAAGGAGGAATAACACTGTTATACAGAAGTTTTGGAAAAACAAACGAAAAAATATCAGTTTTAGGGTTTGGATGCATGCGCCTTCCGGTAATTGGAGATGATCCTACTAATATTGATGAAGAATCTGCCATTAATCTGATTCGTTATGCCATTGACCGTGGTGTGAACTTTATCGACACTGCATACCCCTATCATGGCATTAGTTTAGCTCAGGGAGGACAAAGCGAACCTCTTATAGCGAAGGCATTGAAAGAGGGTTACAGAAAAAAGGTGAAAATCGCTACCAAACTCCCCAGTTGGGCAGTAGAAACCAGAGAAGATATGGACAAATTCTTAAATGAACAGTTAGAACGTTTGGAAACAGATTCCATTGATTTTTACATGGTGCATGGGATTAATAAAACATACTGGGAAAATTTGAAAGAACTTGGTTTTGAAGAGTTTTTGGAGGGGGCTATTGCTGATGGAAGAATAAAATATGCTGGTTTTTCATTCCATGACAGAATAGAACTATTCAAAGAGGTAGTTGACCATTATGATTGGTCTTTTTGTTTAATCCAGTTAAACTATTTGGATGATGGATATCAAGCAGGAGAAGAAGGTATGAAATATGCTTCTGAAAAAGGTTTAGGTGTTGCGGTAATGGAACCTTTAAGAGGCGGACACCTAGCCCATGGTATCCCACCAGAAGTTCAAGAATTATTCAAGGGGGCTGATGTTGAGAAATCCCCCGCAGAGTGGGCTTTTAGATGGGTCTGGAACCACCCTGAAGTATCAGTGGTCTTAAGTGGAATGAACACCATGGAACAGTTAGACGAGAATTTAAGGATTGCCCAAAAAGCTCATCCTAATGCGCTAACTGATTTTGAATTAGATATCACAAAAAAGGCCAAATCCATTTTTGAAGAAAAGCTGAAAATTAACTGCACAGGCTGTGGTTACTGTTTACCCTGTCCTTCTGGAGTAAACATCCCCGAAAACTTTGCAAGATATAATGACTATTTTTTGTTTGGAAGTCCCGAAACAAAAGATGTCTACCAATTCCACTATGAAGGTCTAATAATGGAAAATGAACGGGCATCAGCATGCATTGAATGTGGTGTATGTGAAACACATTGCACACAAGATATTCCCATAATTCAGGAATTAAAGAAAGTTAAAGAATTCTATGAATGAAATTAATCTCGTAAATGGAGGATTTAATATGAGTTTTAACATGTATGTACCTACTAGAATCTTATTTGGAGAAGGAGAATTAAATAATTTTCATGAACAAAAAATGCCGGGCAAGAAAGCCATGGTGGTTATTTCCAATGGAAAATCCACCAAAGAAAATGGTTATCTGGCCAGAACAGAAGAACAGTTAAAAACTGCAGGTGTAGAAACTGTGCTATTTGATAAAGTGGAAGCAAATCCCTTGAAGTCAACAGTTATGCTGGGAAGTGCCTTAGCCAGAGTAAATGATTGTGACTTCCTGGTTGCTCTTGGTGGAGGAAGCTGTATTGATGCTGCCAAAGCCATTGCAGTAATGACCACTAACGATGGAGACTACTGGGATTACATTCCATCCGGAAGTGGAAAAGGAAAAGAAATTCAGAATAAACCACTCCCCATAGTGGCTATCCCAACCACAGCAGGCACAGGTTCTGAGACAGATCCGGGGATGGTAATTACCAACGAAAAAAATGAGAAAACCGGATTTTTAGATGAAGACTTGTTCCCAGTTTTAGCAATAGTCGATCCAGAGCTCATGCTTACTGTACCCCCAAAATTTACAGCTTATCAGGGATTTGATGCATTATTCCACAGTTTAGAAGGATATATTTCCAATGGTGGAAATATCCTGAGCGACGTGTATGCCCTGGCAGCTATAGAAAATGTGGCCCGTAACCTGGCAAGAGCAGTTAAAAACGGGAACGACATGGAAGCCCGTGAAAAAGTAGCCTTTGGAAGCACTCTTTCTGGTTTAGTTATGTCGGTAGGGGCTACAACCAGCCAACATTCCCTTGAACATGCAATGTCAGCGTTTCACCATGAACTCCCTCATGGAGCCGGCCTTATCATTCTGAGCAAAGCCTACTTCACACACTTCATCAATCAACATGTGTGTGACGGGAGATTTGTAAAAATGGCCCAGGCTATGGGAATGGAAGATGCAAAAGATCCAATGGACTTTATCACTACCCTGGTAAAATTACAGGAAGACTGTGGAGTTGCCGACCTTAAAATGTCTGATTATGGAATCAAACCAGAAGAATTTGAAACACTTGCTAAAAATGCCAAAGAAACCATGGGCTTTTTATTTACGGTAGATCGGGCTGAACTTAATATTGAAGATTGTGTGGCAATTTATGAGGCTGCTTACAAATAATCTTTGGAAAATAAAACTGGATAATAACACATTAATGAAAATTAGCGATAATGAAAATTTTAAGGGGAAATAAAGTATGGGTAAATCAAATTTGAGTGAAAGCATAATCTTCCCAAAAGGAGAAAAACTTCCTGAAAAATTTAGTAAGAATTTCACAGGCGATGCATGGCTTAACATGCTGGTACCTGGTGATGAGGTATTTAATTGTCCAATAGGTAATGTGACATTTGAACCGGGCTGTCGGAATAACTGGCATAAACATCCTGGTGGACAGATTCTGCTCGTAACAGGTGGCCGAGGTTATTATCAGGCGGAGGGAAATCCAGCACAGGAACTTAATCCAGGTGATGTAGTGAAAATAGCTCCAGATATAAAGCACTGGCATGGAGCAGCGCCTGACAGTTGGTTTGTACATCTTTCGGTTGAGACAAATGTTAAAGCTGGCCCTGCAGAATGGTTGGAACCTGTAACCGATGAAGAATATAACAAATTAGAATAAAATTAGGAGGTTCTTAAAATGCAAAAAAGGAAACTTGGAAAAAATGGTCCAGAGGTTTCAGCTCTGGGATTTGGTTGTATGAATTTGGTCTATGCATACGGCCCTCCTGTAGACAAAAAATACGCAATTTCTATGATTCAAGCTGCATATGAGAGGGGTGTGACATTATTTGATACTGCGGAAGTCTATGGTCCCTTTGTAGATGAGGAATATGTAGGGGAAGCACTTGCTTCGGTTCGTGACAATGTCGTAATCGCCACTAAATTTGGTTTTGATGTTGATCCAATAACTGGGGAGAGACATGGATTAAATAGCAGCCCAGAACATATTAAAAAGGCCGTTGATGCTTCATTAAAGCGTTTGAAAACAGATTATATTGACATTTTGTATCAGCATAGGGTTGATCCAAATGTGCCAATTGAAGATGTTGCTGGTGCAGTTAAAGAATTAATTGATGAAGGTAAAGTTAAGTATTTTGGACTTTCCGAGGCGGGAGGTGCCACTATTCAACGCGCTCATGCAGTGCAGCCAGTCACAGTTGTGCAGAATGAATATTCAGTGTGGACACGTGATCCTGAGCACGAAGTTCTTCCTGTCTGTGAAGAACTGGGTATTGGCTTTGTACCATGGAGTCCGCTTGGGATGGGTTATCTGACAGGTAAGGTTAATCCCTCAACCAGTTTGGATCCCATTTATGATCTGCGAGCAAGCGCAAGATTCCCTCGCTTCACCCCATATGCACTCAAGGTGAACTGGCCCGTTGTCGAGCTTCTTGAACTCTTAGGCCAGCGTAAAGATGCCACACCGGGACAGGTAGCTCTTGCCTGGCTGCTCGCGAAAAAGCCATGGATCGTGCCCATTCCAGGCACAACCAAACTGGACCATCTTGAAGAGAACCTCGGTGCCCTTAAAGTACAGCTCAGCAGAGATGACGTCAAAGAGATCGATGAAGCGTTCGCCAGCATCCATCTTCAGGGTGCTCGGGCACCTGAGGAGTTACTCAAGGTCCATGACATTGGAGCCAATCTGGGAACAAGCTCGGCTGAAGGGCACGGTAAGTCTCCCTTGCCTTAAAATATAATCTAGGAATAGTAGTAGTAAACATACAAACAAGATTGAATCTTTTCACTACTGGTCAAGTGATTGACTCGAAGTTAATATTTCTCAAATGAAATATTTGAGAGGGGATTTTATGGAAAAAACAGTTTCTTTTAAGAATAATGAAATAAATTTAGCCGGGCATCTTTATCTGCCCGATGATATTGATGAAAATAAAAAACATCCTGCAATAGTAATAGGTCATCCTGTTGGAGGAGTAAAAGAGCAAGTTGCAGGTTCATACGCACTTAAACTCTCAGAACATGGCTTTATCACATTAACCTTCGATGCATCTTATCAGGGGGAAAGTGGAGGAAAGCCACGTTATCTGGAGGATCCTGCTTCTCGTGTTGAAGATGTCCGTTGTGCGGTTGATTATTTGAGTAACCATCCTCTCGTTGATGAAAATCGCATTGGAGGTCTAGGAATTTGTGGTTCAGGAGGTTATGTGGTAAATGCCGCACAGACTGAGCACAGGATCAAGGCAGTTGCTGGTCTAAGCTCAGTCGATATTGGAGGATTGTTCAGAGATGGCTTTGAGGGTATAACAACTCTTGATGAACGACAAATCATGCTAGAAGAAGTAGGGAAACAGCGAACCAAAGAAGCGAACGGAGAACCAATCCAACTTATCCCAATTGTACCAGATTCCGCTGATGAACTTACTGAAAATACTCCAGTTCTATATCGTGAAGCCTATGAATATTACCGAACACCCAGAGCTCAACATCCCAACTCCCCTAATCGCATGGTGTTTACCAGCATAGACAAAATCATGGCTTACTCCTCATACGACCAGGTGGACACTATCTCACCACGTCCACTTCTATTAATTGCGGGGAGTGCAGCTGACTCACTTTATTTCAGTGAAGAAGCTTACAAAAAAGCAAAAGAGCCAAAAGAACTCTTTACAATCCAAGGTGCAACCCATATTGATTTATATGACAAACCAGAGTTTGTAGATCCTGCAGTTGAAAAGCTATTGGAATTTTTCGGTGAAAATCTTTAATTTATTAAAAGTTAGACTTGGAGGAGGTATCAAATGAAAGTTTTATTGGTCAATGGCAGTCCACATAAAAAAGGATGCACCTTTACAGCCCTTACAGAAGTGGCTAAAACTTTGAATGAAGAAAACATTGATACAGAAATTTTTTGGATTGGAACAAAGCCACTTGCAGGGTGCAATGCTTGCAAAAAATGTGTAGAAACAGGGCGATGTTCCTTTGATGATTGTGTCAACGATTTTCTTGACATTGCCCATGATGCTGATGGATTTATATTTGGTTCTCCAGTACATTATGCAGCTGCATCTGGTGCGATTACATCATTTATGGATCGCCTTTTCTATGCTGATTTGTTGGGAAGTGGAGACTCTTTTTATCTGAAACCCGCAGCAGCAGTAGTTTCAGCAAGAAGAGCAGGAACAACAGCCACTTTGGACCAACTCAATAAGTATTTTACCATTTCACAGATGCCAGTTATTTCTTCTAGATATTGGAACATGGTTCATGGAGCTGAGCCTGAAGATGTGAAAAAAGATTTAGAAGGATTGCAGAACATGCGCATACTGTCAAGGAATATGGCCTGGTTCTTAAAGTGCAAGGAGGCTGGCAAAAAAGCAGGCATAGAATTCCCTATGAAGGAAGAGCATATATTCACCAATTTTATCAGATAATAATCGAGATCATAACTTGTAGGATTACTAATGAGAAACTAAAGTTTCCAAGCAGATATTACAATTAAAATAACCATAAATATAGGAGAATAATAAAATGAAGGATTTAAAAGAAGAAAAATATTTGATAGCCTATTTTTCCCGTGCAGGAGATAATTATGTAGGTGGAAATATTCTTAATTTGTCTGTGGGTAACACCGAAGTGGCAGCAAAAATGATTCAGGAAATGACAGAAGGAGATATCTTCTGTATTGATCCAGTTAATTCTTATCCTGAAGGTTATACTGAAACCACTGAGGTGGCACAAAAAGAACTGCATGAAAATGCAAGACCTGAGCTTTCCAGCCATATAGAAAATATGGATTCTTATGGGCTGATTTTTTTGGGTTATCCTAACTGGTGGGGAACCATGCCCATGGCAGTTTTTACATTCTTAGAAGAATATGATTTTTCAGGGAAAACCATTGCCCCTTTTTGTACACATGAAGGAAGTGGTTTAGGCCGTAGCGAAAGAGACATTGCAAAGCTTTGTCCCCAGTCTATGATTTTAGAGGGTCTTGCAGTTCGAGGCGGAGACGTGAAAAATGCACAGAATAAGGTAACAGAATGGTTGCATAAAAGTGGAATGAAAGACTAAGATATTAATACAAAGGTTAATATGGATAAAACAAGGTTAGAAACATTTAGTGATGCTGTAATAGCTATTATAATGACGATTTTGGTATTAGAATTATCAACACCTCAAACAGCCGATTTAAACACTTTATTCCAAATGAAAGAACAATTTTTAGCTTATGGAATAAGTTTTTTTATTTTAGCTATTTACTGGGTAAATCATCATGAGTTATTTCAGCTGGCTGATAAGATTAATGGACAAATACTATGGGTTAATATGCTAAATTTGTTTTTACTCTCATTATTCCCTTTTGTAACTTCCTGGTTAGGAAAAAATGAGTTTAATAGTATGTTACCTGCTATGATCTATGGTCTTCTATTTTTAACTACAAGTTTAGCTAGTGCCTTTCTTCAGTATTCATTAATTAAATATAAAAGAAAAGACTCAAAAGCCCCCCATAAATTAAAAGTTGATAATAGAATTTTAATAAGTCCTATTATGAGTATAGTAGCTATATTTTTAGCACTTATTTCACCAGTCCTCACGCCAATAATTTGTTTTCTAATAGCATTCATTTGGATTATCCCAACAAAAACTTTTAAAAATAATTATAATAGATTGAATGGTTTATTCATGAACTAAAAACAAAATAAAGTAATAATACGAGGCAATTCGGAAAAATAGAGAGGTTAAATTATGAGTATAAGTGAAACAGCGAATAAAAACCATGAAAAATTGTTTCCTAATCATGAATCAACACTAAAAATAACAGATCCAGAACTAATTGAAGTCTTTGATAATTTCGCATTTGATGAAGTACTCGGTTATGGGGATCTGGATACAAAGACCCGATTGATGGTTATTTTAGGGGCATTGATTGGTAGTCAGACTTTAAGCGAATATGAAATAATGCTTGAAGGGGCACTTAATGTTGGTGTAACTCCTATTGAAATTAAGGAAATTGTGTATCAATCGGTACCATATGTAGGAATTGCAAAAACATTAGATTTCATCAATTCTACCAATGAAATATTTGAAAAAAGAGGAGTGAAGCTACCATTGGAAGGTCAATCTACCACATCACCTGAAACAAGGTATGAAAAAGGATTGAAAATACAAAAATCAATTTTTGGAGAGATGATTGATAAAATGTATGAGGACTCACCAGAAAATCAGATTCATATTCAAAAATATTTATCTGCTAATTGTTTTGGTGATTATTATACTAGAAAAGGATTGGATGTGAAAACAAGAGAACTTTTAACTTTTTCCATGATTTTATCCCTGGGTGGATGTGAGTCACAGTTAAAAGGGCACATACAAGGCAATTTGAATGTTGGAAATGATAAAAAAATATTGCTCAGTGTCATTACTCAATTATTACCTTATGTGGGATATCCAAGGACATTAAATGCAATAAATTGTTTAAATGAAGTAATACCTGAATAAAATGGTACAAAATAACTCAAAAGATAGGGGATGATTTAAATTAGTAAAAAAGTATTGGTGTTATCCGCCAGCCCAAGAAGAGGCGGAAACTCAGACATATTATGTGACCAGTTTATGTTGGGAGCAGAAGAATCAGGCCATCATGCTGAGAAGATTTTCCTAAGAGATAAAGAAATAAATTATTGTGTGGCATGTGATTCCTGTTTAAAGAATGATGGTGCATGTGTTTCGAAAGATGATGTGGCTGAAATCCTGGATAAAATGATTGAAGCAGATGTGATAGTTATGGCCACGCCGGTCTATTTTTACACCATGAACGCGCAGATGAAAACAGTTATTGACAGAACATATCCACGATACACTGAAATGACTGATAAAGATATCTATTTAATTGCAACTGCTGCCAACCCTGAAAAACAAGCAATGGAACTGACAATAGATGGATTCAGAGGGTTCACTTCTCTCCTTCCAGGATCCAAAGAAAAGGGTATTATTTATGGAACCGGTGCATGGAATAAAGGAGACATCAAAGGAAGTAACTCCATGACCGAAGCCTATGAACTGGGTAAATCTGTGTAAAGGAGGAAAAAATATGTCCAAAGAAAATGATCAAGTATGGTTTATAACCGGTGCAAACAAGGGTCTGGGTGCAGCTATTGCTAAAGAAGCTTTAGATAAGGGATACAAGGTTGTTGCCACTGCACGTAAGCCTGAAGGGATGAAAAAAACTCTTGGTAACTCTCCGAACCTTTTGACTGTTAAGCTTGACATTACCGATGATGAGTTAGTAAAGTCATCTGTTGATGCGGCTTTGGAAAAGTTTGGACACATAGATGTGCTGGTCAATAACGCCGGATACGGTTTAGTTGGATACTTTGAGGAAATTTCTGAAAAGTTGATCCGTCAACATATCGAGACCAATGTTTTGGGGACGATGAAAATTACTCGAGCTGTGCTGCCCTTCATGCGCAAACAGGGTTCCGGTTGGATAATTGTAACTAGTTCCACTTCGGGAATAAGAGCTGTTGAAGGTAATGCATTGTACAGTGCCTCTAAATTTGCACTGGAAGGCTGGACTGAAGGTATGAACATTGACCTTAAACCCTTTGGCATCCGATGTATGATTATTGAACCGGGTGCATTTAGAACAGACTTTTTCAATGAAAAAACATCTTTAAACCTTTCAGATATAGAGATCGATGACTACAAAAAGAGACGTGAAGCCTTACAAGAGAACTCACTCACATGGCATCAAAAGCAACCAGGTGACCCTGCAAAGCTTGCTAAAGCATTAATGATAGCATTAAACTCTCCTAATCCACCTCTACGTCTTTTAGTTGGTAATGCTGCTGTGGATGCCATTGACAACTATCTCAAGGAGCGCCGCTTGGAATTTGAAGCTTGGCGTGAAGTCTCAGCTAGCACGGATTTTGATTAAATAATATTCCAAAAATAACTAAGAATTTAACTAATTTTATTTTTTTTTAAATTAATGCAATATCCACTATTTAAAGTAAATATGGAAATCGCAGAATAAATTTGTTTGCCATTGGTGACTAGTTTTATCTAACTTTTCCTGTATTTTTTCATTTGGTTATTATACCCCATATAGTAAAAGTTGTTATGAATAAGGCACCACTTGTATTTATAAATGTAAATTGTATTAAATGTGCAACATTTAGAGCTTATTTTTGAGTACAAATTTATGCAAAATTATTACTATTATTTCATATTGAAAGAATTAGAAGATGAATGAGTAATTGAGAAAAAGGTGATCAAATCTGGTCCAACCCAGACAGAGTATTACTTAACAGAAAAAGGGCGGAGATTAAATAAAATAATCTTTGAACTGTTTGATTTTGCTTTAGATGAAGTTATGCACGATGAATCTAATTCTAAGCTAAAACAAGAATCCAAAGAATTTCTAAGAACTTGTATGATCACAAAAGAATCTTAATTTTAGGATTTAGGGTTGTCCAAAAACTATTTAATATATGAAAATATAGTTGGTATATCAATTAGTTTTGCCATATTCAATTTAAAAAAGGTTGTTGTATGCAGTATACTCTTGAGGATAATATTGGATGGTTAGTTTACAAAGCGAGACATGTCCTAAAAAAGAGAACACAGGATAAACTTAAAAATTATGGCATCTCATCAGAGCAGTGGAGTGTTTTAAACATGGTGTATGCAAAAGGAGGATGTAACCAGAAAACACTTGCTGAACTTCTACTTAAAGATGGTGGAACTATTACCCGGATTTTAAATATACTTGAAAGTAAGGACCTTATCTATAGAGAAAAATCAATTAATGATAAAAGAGAGTTTTTAATAAATTTAACTGATAAGGGTCTTGATTTATATAATGAATTGTTAGAAGTGATGCTTCAAAATAAAAAAGATATTAATTCTATATTCAGCACAAAAGAACAAGAACAATTGATATTTTTGTTAGAAAAATTGTTTTCTAACTTACATTACTAATCGAATGAAAATTATTTTTTAATTCTATACTTGGTATGACAATAATTGGTATAACAATAATTTACAAATCAATTGTTCGGAGTATGAAAAATGGGAGGAAAAAAATGCCATTAATATCATTTAATTCTAAGAAAAAAGGTGAACCTAAAGCGGTGTGGGCTGTATTTTTTGCGTCGGTCATTGCTTTTATGGGTATTGGGCTTGTTGATCCAATTTTACCTTCAATTTCCAATCAATTAGGTGCAAGCCCCAGTCAGGTCACTTTACTTTTTTCAAGTTACACTTTAGTAATGGCCATAGCCATGCTCATTACAGGCACTATTACCACTAAATTAGGTATTAAAAGAACTTTACTTGTGGGTGCGGTCATAGTGGCATTATTTTCAACTCTTGGAGGGTTATCCAGTAATATTTGGATAATTATTGGACTAAGAGGTGGTTGGGGATTAGGTAATTCTATTCTTGTTGCAACTGCATTAACAGCCATTGTCACTCTCTCAAAAAATGAGATTAAAAAATCGGTTATTCTATATGAAACTGCAATTGGGCTTGGTTTTGCAATGGGGCCTCTTCTGGGCGGATTATTAGGGCAAATTTCATGGAGATGGCCATTTATTGGTGTTGGTATCTTAATGATTATTTCCTTTATGTTCATTCTCAGTTCAATGCCAAATTTGAATGAGAAAAAGGTAGAAAAAAGTGTAAACACAGTTAAATCTTTATTTGCTCCATTTCATGCTATGAAACATAGTTATATTGCAGTAATCGGACTTGTTGCTGCCCTTTACTATTATGGATTTTTTACTTTATTGGCTTATGCACCTTTTGTTACGGGATTAGGTGCTATGGGTATAGGTTTTGTATTTCTAGGATGGGGTATCCTGGTTGGTATCACGTCAGTTTTTATGGCTCCTAAACTCCAACAAAAATTTGGAACTATCAACTCCATGTGTGTGACATTAACATTATTTGCAATGGTCCTTCTGATTATGGGTATTTGTGTCTCAATACAATGGGTTGTTCTCATTTGTATTATTTCTGCAGGTGCATTCATGGGAAATACTAGTACTTTAGTTACGGGTGCTATGATGGAAGCACCTGATTTTGAAAAATCAACTGTTTCATCTGCATATGGTTTTTTACGTTTTATTGGCGGAGCAATTGCCCCATTTTTATCTGGGATATTGGCTGAAATGTTTACACCACATATTCCATTTATTGTAGGTGGCTGTCTTGTTGTTGTTTCTGTGATATTTGTGTTAATAAATCGGCATCATATAGAGGGTAAAGAAGCAAGTTCTAAAAATATATAAATCATATGTTATATGGCATAATGGGCATAATCTCATGAATACATATTGCTCAACTGGGAAACCAACGGGAACGGTTTCAACAAGCAACCAGTCATATGATGCGGAAGTTCTTCAACACCCGTTAATAAATACAGGAATTCCTTGGGAATCAGGGACCCAAAATTAAATTAAATTGGTTGATCAGGTTAAATATCCTACTATTAAGGTCTTTGTTCTACAAATGATTTCCAGATGATAAAGATACAATAGTTTAATTATGATTTGATAGTGAACTTGAAAATGTGCCACATTTATGCTTTTTCATGTCTGATCTGAGTATAATATAACAAAAAGGAGTATATATTCCCAAATGAGGTTTTTTTGCAATGATTTTTATTGAATTAATATGTTTAAATTTGTAAACCTATTACAGTAAAGAATCTCTATAATTTGTAGTGTAATTTTCATTAAGTGAAGAAGAAAACGTATTAACCTAATGTTTTTAATAAAATAAATATAAACATAATATTATAGAATTAACATAAGGTGAATTTCATGGCAACAACAAAAAAAGGAAATAAAACTGTGCATGTGAGGTCGTATAAAAGAGCCAAAGCTCATCAAAAAAATAAAACTGTGACAGTCAAATCATATAATAGGCGCGAATAATTAGTTAAATTCAAATCAAATAATTAACCCTATTAAAACCTATTTTTATGGATTAATATTAAACAATCTAAAATTTATTCAATATTATTATTTTAACTTTCTTACAAAGTATTTTGAATTTATTATTTTTAAATAGTCACAATTTTCTTTAGAAGCTGAATCCTATGAAAAATCATGAAATTCGCCGTATTGTATTCATGTGGGATAGGTATATTGTAGGATAAATGAAGCTTTTTCAGATTTTTCTTAAGGATTTTTACAGATCTAATACATACCTTAATTATTAATAATGAAAATAAAGGATAATGATGAGTATTATGTAAAAATAAGACATATAATGAGTTTTTAATATTGAAATAAATTTTAAAGTATTTAAAATAGTCAACTATTTATGATTTTAAATAAAGGTATTAGTGTACTTCGTAATAGTGTAGTTAAACGAAGTTAATATAATACTTTATAGTCAAAAGTTATATCGACATTGGGGTCAGGAAAAGGATAGTTTTAACGAAGTAAATAAAATATTTTATCTTAAAAATTAACTGACATTTGGATAAATAATTTTTATATCACTCAATTACCCATAGTATTTAGTTAATTGTGGAAATTATCAATCAGTATATATATGCTGCCCATTTACTAATTTAAGGAAATAAGTCATGACACTTGTAGAAAAAGACAACATTAAAAAAGTTGAACCTGAATTTGGTAAAAAACTTTACTCGGTTTCAGAATCTTACTGGATTTTTTACAAGGGAATTCGAACTATGAGGTACATGCTTAAGGCTAAAAAGAGCAAGGCTATGAACCAAAAATTCATTGAAAGGATCATGCTTGCGGTGACTGAAGTCAATGGCTGTGCAATATGTTCCTACGCCCATACAAAAAGGGCTCTGGAAAGTGGAATGAGCACTGAAGAAATCCAGAAGATGCTCTCTGGCATCATGGATGATATTCCGGCTGGTGAAATTCCAGCGGTCATGTTTGCACAACACTATGCCGATACTCGAGGAAATCCTACCCTGGAATCATGGCAACGTATAGTGGAAATCTATGGGATATCCACAGCAAGAGGCATCCTGGGTGCTACCTGTATGATCATGATTGGAAATACATATGGTATTCCCTGGAGTTCCTTTTTCAACAGATTAAGGGGTCGGCCTGATCCCAGAAGCAGTGTATCATATGAGCTGAGCATGATGTTAGGAACCATTTTAACCCCAATTGCATTTATTCATGCTTTAATCTCTAATTTGTTTAGAAAACCGCTCATTAACTTTTAAATAATTTTAAAACCGTCAAAATTAAATATATAATGGGAGCAGTCCTTATTATCATTCCTATGTTATGTTTGTAATCAATTAATGAGACTAATATATCAAATAGAAACATTTATGATTATGAATAAGCATATGACATCGTAATATAAAACTTTTAAAAGCATTTTTAACATCATTAAATAAAAATAAGGTGATGTTAAGTTCGTAGGATTAATGCAGAAAGTGAAATTATGTATATAGTTATCACTGGTGATTTAAAATCATCAAAAAAAATTGATAATAGATCTCTTTCCCAAGATAATCTAAAAAAAGCGATTCATGAGGTTAATTCTAATTTTAATAAATATATTGTTTCAGATTTTAGAATTACCGGTGGAGATGGTTTTCAAGGGATGGTCTCTACTTGTGATATTATAATTGATATCTATTTCTCACTTTTTGAAACAATTAATCATCCTTTTTATTTAGGCATTGGAATTGGTCCAATTTCAACACCACTAAGTAATTATGTTCAAGAAATCGATGGTGAAGCATTTCATCTTTCTTCAGAAGCATTGACTACTGCTAAAAAAAAGAATAGATGGCTAGTTTTTAGAAGTAATTTAAGAAATAATGATCTGATTGAATGTATTTTTAATTTTACATTTGATATAATGTGGAGCTGGACTGATAGACGGAAAGAAATCATATTATTCTATCGAAAACACGATGAAAATACAATTGCTATAAAAAAAGCCGCATATGAGTTTAATATTGGAACTAGAAGTATTTATAAAGCTTTAGAAGAGGGTAAATATTCAATGATAAAATATGGTGTGATGGTTTTAGAAAATGAGTTAAGTATGGATGAAACTCATGATCCATTTTAGGTTCAAATATGAAATTGAACTAAATAAGGTTCAAATATGAAATTGAACTAAATAAGGTTCAAATATGAAATTGAACTAAATAAGGTTCAATTAATTCAAGAAAGAAATGTGATTAAATGTTGTTAGAAATTTTCATTCTATTTTTAGGATACGGATTAATGGTAATTTTAGGAATTGCGATTAAAATATTCCTAAAACCTTTCAGTATGAATGTTAAGGACTCTGGAATTGACGGAGCAGGTAAATACATAGGAATATTCGAAAGAATAATCATTTTCACTTTAGTTTTGACAAATCAATATGCGGCTATATCTATTGTTTTTGGTGCAAAATCTATAGCAAGATTCAAAGAACTTAATTCAAGAAATTTTGCTGAATACTATTTATTAGGAACATTTGCTAGTATCACTGTTGCTTTAATAGTTGGAATTTTATTTAAATTACTTTTTGGAAACTTTATTTTTTAGAACCTATCTAAATTAACATGGATCTTACTGAAGTAAAAATTTGGGTAATGTTAAATCTACGAATGTAAAACCGTTAAATGGTTATTTAGGCATATGATGTTAAAGGAAATAATCATGAAGTAAAGATATCTGTTACAAGTTCGTTTTGATGTTTTATATTTTCATTCTAAATTTTGAGAAATACCTCAGTTTTTTATAATTGAGTTATATCCTATGGTTCATTTATGGACAAATCAACAATACATCAAAACTAAGATTTTTTTAAAATTGTATTTCCAGTTTGATACGGGATTGTCTTGTAATAAGAAATAAAAAAATTAGTAACCGGGTTAACAGATATTAATGTGGTGATTTGAAAATGAAAGTTAAATACACTACCATTATTGTTAAGGATATGGATGAGTCTATTAAGTTCTACACCGATCTTTTGGGGTTTGAAATAGATAGCCAGTACCACTTAGGGCCCGCCGGAGAAATCACCCTGATGAAGGGTGAGGGGGAAGCTATGATAGAACTCATTAAAAACCCGGAAGATAAACCTGGACTATTTTCAGTAGGGATGGATGTGGAAGATGTTAACGGCACCATTAAAGATCTTAAAGCAAAGGGTGCTAAAATCATAATGGAACCGGTTCCCATAACCGTGGGATTACTGGCATTCATAGAAGACCCCAATGGGGCCAGAATAGCACTAATTCAACACAACTAACCCCATCCATTTTTATTTTATACCCTTATTTTATGCTAGGAATTTTTTTTATGTCATTATTTTTTTTCTAAAAACAAACTCACTATACTTTTAAACCCAGAACATCAGCCATGTCGCTGATTTTTCCCTCAGGAGCTTTATTATCAACATAACGCACTGCTTTAATTGCTCCAGTTACAAATGCCTGTCTAGTTCCTGCTCGGTGGGTAATTTCCAATCGTTCACCCTCACCAGCAAAAAGAACGGTATGATCTCCAACAATATCCCCACCACGAATTGCATGTACTCCTATTTCTCCAGGACTACGTGCACCTACCATTCCCTGCCTGCCACAGACACAGGATTCATCTGTTGCTGTCCCCAGTTCACGAGCTATAATCTCATACGCCTTGCAGGCTGTGCCGGAAGGTGCGTCCACTTTATTTCTGTGATGAGCTTCTATTATTTCTACATCGTAATCTGAGAGAGTCTTTGCAAGGTCTTTGATGATCTTAAAGAACACATTCACCCCCACTGCCATGTTTGGAGAAATAACCGCTTTTATATTATTCTCTTCAATGGATTCTCCTATCAATGCCATCTGTTCATCTGATAATCCGGTTGTGCCTACAACCACGTTAACACCACATTCTGCTGCAGTTTTGATTGTGCCCACCGCAGAATTTGCTATGGTAAAATCAACCAGAACATCCGGTTTATTTTCCTTCAAAACAGGGGCAAGCCTTTGTGCACCATTAATGGGGATATTGATCTTTCCCACACCTATTACTTCACCCACATCCTTTCCTTCAAGTGGGGTATTCGGTGCTCCGATGGCTGCCACAACTTCCATGTCTTCCTGTTTTAGTATGGTTTTGATTATTTTAGAACTTATTCTCCCACCCGCACCGGTCACAGCCACTTTAATCACTTTATCAAACTCCATTATATTTAAAGCCCTTAATTTAATCTCAATTTTACTTAATAATTTTTATTTAATCTTTATTTTTTTCAATTCTCTTCATTTAACTCCTATTTTATTCAATAAATTTTATTTAATCTTTATTTTATATAATTATCATTATTAAGTCCTTATTCTATATAATCATCATTTTATTTAATCTCCAGTTGAAAATTTAATTATATCTTGAGTTATTAGATGATTCTTTATCTAATTCCTGGCCACCTAATGGTATTTCTTTATCTTCTTTACCTAACTGATTTTCTTTAAGGAAGAATGCTACAACCAGCCCTACAAAGGCCAGTACTATGGCGACCAGAAAGATATTCTGGATTGACAGTGCCAAAGCCTCAGTATAACTTACAGTAGCAGCAGCGGAACTAGCCAGTGTGAAATTCATTATGTATCCAAATAGTGAAACGAATACAATGGTGCCCACATTTCTGAAAAACCGTATAGATGCGGTTACAATACCTATATCTCGCAGAGTAAATGCATTCTGCACTGCCACATTGAATATGGTGTAGGCCATTCCTGAGCCAATACCCAGAACAGTAGAATAGGCTAACAGCAGGTAATAAGGTGTGTTAACATTCATTGAAGATAAGAGCACCACCCCTATTCCAGTTATGATAAATTCAGCAATTACCAACTTTTTATATTTCCCTGTCCGTGCAATGATCTCTCCAGTGATTACGGAGGTTAAGGTGAGGCTAAAAAGCATTGGGATCATTAAGAGCCCTGAATTTGTGGCACTAATACCTAAAACACCCTGGGCAAATAGTGGAACATAGATTATCCCACAGAACATCAATGCCGCTGCTATAAAGCTTTCTAATGATGATACATTGTATACTGGATTTTTAAATAAATGCAACGGTAAAATAGGTTCTGTGGCTCTTTTTTCAGCAGAGATGAACAGTATAAGCATGACCCCTGAAAATACACAAATTCCAGCTATCTCTAATAATGAATATTTATTTAAATCTCCGGCCAGTGTCAGTGCCAGGAACAGTGAACTTAAAGTTAGGGTAAAGGTAATGATCCCCTTATAATCGATAACTTTTTTCACATCGGGCAGTTTGAAGTTGGGAAGAGAGTAGTAGATTAGGCAAACCGCAGCGATCCCTACTGGAACGTTTATAAAAAACACCCATCTCCATCCGAAGGTATCAGTGACCACTCCACCAATAATCGGTCCTAAAACATCGGCCACTCCAAATACTGATCCCAGTATTCCCATGTATCTAGCTCTTTCCCTTGGTGAGAAAATTTCTCCAACTACCATAAATGGTAGGGATACTAAAATTCCACCCCCAATTCCCTGCAGCCCCCTAAAGACAATCAGCTGGAACATGCTGGTGGAAAACCCACACATAACTGAAGTTATAACGAATGTGACGATTCCAAGAATTAAAATATGTTTTCTACCGTAAATATCGGATAGTTTACCAAAAAGGATTATGGCTATGGTTGAGGTTAGCATATAAGCTGTAAATGGCCAGGTATAGTATTCCATTCCCTGTAAACTGTTAATAACGTTGGGCATGGCTGTACCCATGATTGAATAATCAAAGGCAGCTACTAAAAGCCCAACCATTAACCCAGCCATAATCAGGATTATTCTATTCTTAGGAATTTTATAATGGCTTTCATTTTCCATAGTTTATCACTGGGGCCTGTTTTTTTATAATTATAATTTTTAGGGATTCTAGAGATTTTAGGGATCTAGAGATTTTAGGGATCTAGAGATTTTAGGGATCTAAAGATTTTAGGGATCTAGAGATTTTGGGGATTCTAGAGATTTCTCAACTTATTTGAATAACCTTATTCTTCCTTGAATAACACTTTAGTTCTCATCTGACTCAAATTGGAAACAATACGGGACAATTCACTTCCTGGAATGCTGACCATGATTTCTCCAGGATTAATATTCATATTCTGTCTTGCTGCAACATCACCGAATCCATAAGTGACTTTACCACTCATATACGGAGATGCAGCCATTGAGCTACATATGGGGGCTGCGTCAGCACCCAGTCCGTGTGATCCTGAATCGTAAGCATTGGCATGCAGTAACTCCATTCCCTGTTTTGCATTGCAGAGAATAAATATTACATCGGGTTCAAATTCTGCTTTATTCAGGGGAGCGAAAGTAATTGCACTGAATATTCCAGGTTCTATGTATGTTTCGTTTTTCCTTGAGCGCTGAACTGCTGGAATATCCTTGTACAGGCCCCTTGGAACCATAAATGCACCACTTTGTACATTTGCGGGGTATTCACTCATATTTTTAAGTCCAGAATATCTAGCACCACCCATGCATTCTTCCTCTTCTAGAGTTGAATAAAATATTTCGCCTTTCATGGCTTTTTCAAGTTTACCGCAGAATCTTGATTTACCCTCTTCTTTTTGGATGTTTTGGGGCTCGTTTACAGACCATTTTATGGCAACTGGTTCATTTTCCAATTTTAAAAGCTGGTTTAAATTATCTCCTAATCTGTTTAAATCCATTTTTATCTCTCCTTTTCTACAAAAACGTTTATTTACTCACAATTTTCTTTTAAGATATTTTTATTGTTTATTTTTTCATTAACATGTGGAGAAAGAAATCCCCTATGTCACTGGTGAATTTATGTTCATCCATTCCCTTGTTTTCCAGTAGCTCTTTAGCCCAGTCACCCATGTTCACCTTACCATTGTATATTACGGATAGGAGAATGGCAGCTTCAGTAGGATCCACATCTGACCGGATTTTACCCTCATCCACTCCTTTTTGTATGGAATCTATGCCTATGAGCATTATTTCTTTGAATAATTCCCTTACTTCCTGGAATTCCTGGCTACTGGTCATTTTGTCCATATCAAATTGTTTTTTAATTAATGAGGGTGAATATAAAAGCCGGAAATAATCTGGATAGTCATTAGAAAACTCCTTATTTGCATTTACATACAATTTTAACTTTTCTAACCCATTATTCCCTTTTTCAACCTCTTTTTTAACCATTTCAGCCCAAATTCTAGTGCCACGTGAGACTACTGCAAAGTACAGTGATTCTTTATTTTTAAAATAAAGATAAAGCGTGCCTTTACCAAGACCAACTTTCTTTGCTATTTCATTCATTGACACTTCATCAAAGTTTTTTTCAGCGAATAATTTCCTAGCAGCATCAATAATGTCATTTTGACGCTGTTGTTTTTCTCTTTCCTTCCATTCTGACAGTGACAAATGTTTCACCCCTAAAATTGTGACTGATAATCATATTTTATGGCTAAATATTTTATGACCAACCTTTTATTTTTATGACTCACCAGTCAGTTATATGACTAATTGGTATTGAACTATATAAATTTTTTGTTTAAAAATGAATTTTTCAGTACTTTTTTGTAGAAAATTTCAGTACTTTTGAAGAAGAATTATTATAAAATATCGAGAATTAAACATTGAGAATTAAACATTGAGAATTAAACATTGAGAATTAAAACATTGAGAATTAAAACATTGAGAATTTTAAATCTCGAGAAAATGAAATTAAATATTATAATGTATCAATTACAGTGAAAACTAGATAATAAATAGTTATTTTAATTAATGGGTGTATTTTAATCTTTTAAAAATTAAAAAAAGGATAAAATAAGTTATAAAAAAAAACTCAATACCCGAAGTTATTAAATTGTCAGTAAACGTTTTAAAAATTAATAATGGATATGATTTTTTTAATTCAGTTCATTATTTATTCTATAGCAATACATTCCCATGGTTGGGATTCTGTATCAATAGTTGCGTATAACTCTTTTTCTGTATCTTTTAATAAATCTTCACAACCAAATTTTAAATCTGCAGCTTTTTTAACCGAATACATTCGGCCTCTGGCACTTTTAACGATTATATCGCCCTCTCGACTTATACCTATTATTAACTGGTTTATTTCTTTTGCCATAGTACATAACTCCTATTTTTTCAAAATTAATTTTATGGAATATATAATAAAAATCTAAACCATAAACCGATTACTGTATATATCTATTGTAAATTCAAGTAAATCAATTTACACTTTCAATCATACTACACTTTCAATCATACTACACTTTCAATATATTTAGACTTTTAATAAATTTAGATTTTTAATCAATTTACCATTTTAAAAGTTCACAATCTAAGTTTAAATAAATTGAAACTACTTAACCTATTTAAATATCCTAAAAATATGTTACACTATTTTTGGATTAGTCTTTTTTGTCCATGGGATGTCCTGCACCCAGAACTGATGTGATCTTGTTATTTTTATCTTTAATTGGTTTTGCAGAAATATAAAACCATTTAAATTCTCCTTCTTTGGTCTTATATCTTTTTTCTATCCCGTAATCATCAATTTCTCCGGATAAAAGTTTTAAAAATAACTCAGTTGTTTTTTCTGCATCATCTGGGTGTGTAACATCTAAAGATGTTAATTTCAAGAATTCCTGTTTAGTATAACCTAATTCCTTTAAGAAATATTTGTTTGCATTAATCCAGTGTCCCTTTGTATCGGTGACTGCCAGAGCCCGATCAGACAGATCAAAAATAGCTTTAAGTTGAGCAGCATAATCCAGTATTTCTTGTTCTGATCTTTTACGTTCATCAATATCTTCCACAATGACCAGAGAATTAATGGGTTTTCCATCAGTTGAAATACCAAATCCTGCAGTTACTTTGCCCCAGATAGTTTCATTATCTTTGCGAGTGAATTTTTTCTCAAGTTCATAGAATTTAATTTCTCCGCTGCGTAAACTTTCAAGTAATGACAGTTCTTCCTGGACATAATCAGGGTGGGTGAATTCTTCAATACTCATAGTTTTAAGTTCTTCCAGACTGTAGCCCACCATATCTTCAAATGCAGAGTTACAATTAATTATATGTCCTTTAGTATCTCCAGTTACTATTCCCACTTTGGCATTGTTATACAGGTTCTGGAAAAGCTCATCAACTTCGTTCAATTCTTTTTTTAACATTTTATGTTCAGTTAAATCTCTACTTACCCCGGAAATACCCACAATTTCTCCGTTTATATCATGGAGTGGATTTAAAATTACTTCATATTCATAAACTTTCTGGTCTAGACCAATTGAAGATGTGATCATCTTAACAGTTGAATCAGTTTCACAAACCTGACGGCGTATTTTAGTCCATTTATTACTCTGGGCTTCTGGCAAACCCAGTTCTGGACCGGTTTTACCTATGATCTCCTCTTTAGTAAGATTCGCAGAATCGCAAAAATGCTTATTTGCACTGGTAAATCTCCCCTCAAGATCGTAACTGTAAATAAAATCTTTACTGGAATCAAAAATCGACCTTAAATGTTCTTCACTTTCAGCTAATTTCTTATCAAGATCATGTTTATAAACCGCAGCTTCAATTGAAACCACCAATAACTCAGAACTAACTGGTTTACTCACAAAACCATAGGGATTGGTAAGTTTAAGTCTTTCATAAGTATTTTTATCTGTAAAAGCACTCATATAAATAACAGGAATATCTAGAAAAGTTTTGATTTTTCTAGTTGCTTCAATCCCATCCATATCACCCTTTAAAGTGATATCCATTAAAATCAAGTCCGGTTTTAGTTCATGAGCCTTTTTAATTGCCCCATCACCACTAGCAGCAGTTCCTACAACATCAAAACCAAAACTTATTAAGTTATGTTTGATATCCATTGCTGTAATGGCTTCATCTTCCACTATTAAAATTTTAGTCATATCCAGACTCCCTACTCCTGTTATTGTATAGTTACTAACTTATATTAAAATTTAATTGAAATTCAATGGAAAGAAAGAATAAGGCCATATTTAGTCTTAAATTTATGTTATAAATTGTTTTTTTAAGTTAAATAGGTATTAAACATACCAAGGTTGTTTAAAATTAAAAATGTATTTAATATTATCGGTTAATTAGAAACATATAATACACCTTCTGTTGTTATTAGAAATAAGTGATGGATAAAAAGATTGTTCTGGATTAAGGGCATAGTATTTTAGGGGGTGGATTTTTTATAAATATTGAGGTTTATTGGTGAATTTTTATCGGTAAATTGGATGTATTGTCGGGGAAACTAAATGTTTACTTAAGAAAAACTAAATAAATTTTTTTTTATTAATTTTTTAGAAGGGAAAAATGAGATGGATACAGAAAAATTATGGACAAAAGACTTTATCCTGATATCGGTGATGAATCTTTTCATTGCATTGACATTATACTTGCTGCTGGTTACTACTCCCTCTTATGCTCTAAATGAATTCCATACCTCAACCAGCATAGCTGGTCTGGTTTCAGGTATTTTTATTATAGGGGGATTATTCGGACGATTAGGGATTGGACGCATAATTGATGATGTGGAAAATAGGAAAGTTTTAATTCTCAGTGCACTGGTTTTTGCCATCACATCTGCAATTTATCTGGTGGCAAACACTTTACCACTGTTGATACTCAACCGATTCATACAGGGAATGGCCTTTGGTGTGGCAACCACAACTTTAGGGACAATTGTTGCTAATATTATTCCACTTCATAGGCGAGGGGAAGGTATTGGTTATTTCATGATGAGTACAATAATAGCAACAGCAATTGGTCCATTTTTAGGAATCCTTTTACTCGAGTATGCCAGTTTTGATATAATTTTCATTTTTAATCTGATATTATCCCTTTTATTCCTTGCCATATCCTTTACAGTCAGTGAGCCTCAACATATTTTACCCAAACCAGAAAAAACGGAAAATAAGGGTAAGTTTAAAATTTCAAATTTTCTGGAATTTAAGGCCATACCCATCTCTGTTGTTGCGTTGATCATGAGTTTTGCTTATTCAAGTGTGTTAACCTTTATATCAATCTATGCCGAGGAGATTCATTTAGTGGAAGCTGCCAGCATGTTCTTTGTAGTATACGCAGCAGTAGTCCTCCTATCCCGGCCATTTTCGGGCCGTTTACTTGATTCTAAAGGTGCAAATATTGTAATGTATCCATGCCTTTTCATTTTCGCAATTGCAATGCTCTTATTCAGCCAGGCCAAGCTTGGAATTATTCTCCTCCTGGCTGGAGCACTGTTTGGTTTAGGTTATGGTAATTTTCAATCCGTTGCCCAGGCAATTGCCATTAAAGCAGCCCCACTGCATAAAGTAGGATTGGCAACAGCCACCTTTTTCATGTTTTATGATTTAGGATTTGGTATAGGGCCCTATTTATTCGGATTAATCATTCCTTTCACTGGATACCGAAATTTATATTCAATAATGGTTGTGGTCATACTCGCTGCCATCGTACTATACTACTTAGTACATGCGAAAAAAGGCCAACAGACCAATACCAGTTAAGTAAAATAGACATTAAGTTGGTTAAATCATTAAAAATAACAAAAACCATGTTAAAATAGGTATTGTTAAGATGGATTAGTTACTTAGATGGATTAGTTGGTTAAAATGGGCATAGTTGGTTAAGATAGAGTATTAATAAAATAGGGGCCATTGGTTAAAAAAATTAATTGGCGGGTTAAAAAAAGATTTAGATGGATAAATCACGCTTTTAGATCAATACCAGCAATGGTACGATTACGTGCAACACAATATCTGCAGAAAAATGGGATATCATGGCTGATTCTAAACCTTTCTTCCAGTAAAGCCACCCGCATATTATTCCCGCCACTGAGTTTAAAACGATGGTACGGATTATAACCAGTGGTGTGAGAGTGGTTAGAGTCATTACTGCTGGTAAGTGTCCAGCACCAAAAAATATAGCTGCTAAAATAATAGCTAACCACATACCTATCCTGGTTGGTTTCCCTGCACTGGTTTTTTTCACCTTAAAGAGTATCCACACAATAAGTGTCATTAAAAACAATCTTAACAGGATTTCTTCATTTATTCCACCGTAGAACGATGCTAAAAATCCCATCCATACCGGTGGATTAATGGAAGCTTGAGTTACATTAATTGCCACCCCTGCAACAGAAAACAGATAGTCCAAAACAGTTATGATTATTCCTGCGAGTAACCCCAGTCCAATAGATAATCCAAGTATTGATTTTAAATAAGTTTTAACTTCTCTACCTTCAAGCCACCCTTCCAGAATAGGGAGCCTTAATCCAACTTTTTTGGCCAGGTAAAGACCGATGAAGATGGTTATAGCAAAGAGTATTACTGCCTGAATGAGTTGAGAAATCACCAGGACATATAGTGGTACTGGTAAATTTTGCAGCACGCTTCCTTGAAGTGTTAGGGTGTAAGGCAGTACTGCCAAGGACCCTAAAATACTTGCAACCAGTAAAATGATATACAGTTTCCAGTTAACAATCTGATTTTTTATAGAATTTGTTCCATCCGGGGTTTTACTTTTAATTAGCATTTTTTGATCCTCCCTTTATGAGATTATTATTCTTTAATGAATGTATCATCATGTCTACAGTATACTCAATTAGTTCCTCCTGCGTCAGATCATTATTTTTCATATGCATTTGGATTGTTGGGGGAAGATTGAATACATTTTGCATGGTTGAAGCTAAAACTAGATTTGTTTTTACTGGATCTATATCTGATCTAATTGTTCCATCTTCCATGCCCTCTTGAAGCGCTTTACCAAACAAAGAAAAACATTCTATTCTGCTTCTTTTTATTTCTTCCATTGGTGGCTGGTCATGATCAATTAAAACCTTGTATGAAGCCCAGTTTACATCATAATAATCAGGGTATTCTTTATAAAATCTATAAAAAGCATCTAAAAGCATTTCTACTTTTTCAATGCCAGTTTCTCCTTTATTATAATTCTCTTTGAACATTTTATTTAGAATCTGTGTACTCCTAATGGATATGGCTAGATATATTTCTTTTTTATTTTTAAAATAGAGATATAAAGTACTTCTGCCTAATTCTGTTCCTTTAGCTATATCAGCCATGCTAATATTTTCATAGCCTTTCTCAAAGAATAATTTCTCGGCAATGTCTATAATATTCTTTCGCCGTATCTCTTTTTCTCTTTTTTTCCTATCGGATATTGTCATTCCAATCACTTCTTAATGACATATTTTCATTAATTGTCATTGAATAAACATTTTTAAAATAAATGTCATATAATGACATTATATAATAAAATGTCTAAGAAGTATTTAAAGTTTTCCACTATTTTTTTGAAACCAATTAAACCAGTTAATTTACCTGTTAATTTACAATTATGTCCAAAACCAAAAGAATTCTCTAGGATTTAGAATTTGTTGGAAAAACAGTTTGAAAAACAGTATTAGATTAAAAAAAGTATTAGATTAAAAATAAAATGAAAATTGAAAAATTAGATAATATGTGTTTTAAGTTCCAGTTTTTTTTAGTGATCTGTTCCTAAAATGCAGTGTTGATAATTTTCAGAGACTAAAACCTTTTGCTGTAGTCCAGCTCATGGAAGTTAATATGATATTTGGTTCCATGACTTCTATCAATGGTAATATTACCATCAAGCTGATTAACTAAGCTATTTACTAAATCCAGTCCGAGGGAATCAATTTTTTTAAAGTCAAAGTCTTGGGGTAAGCCAATCCCATCATCCGCAATGGTTAAGGTGTGATTATCGTTTATTTCAAGTTCAATGGTTATTGAACCCTCTTCTTCCTGAGGAAATGCGAATTTTAAACTGTTTGTTACCAGTTCATTGATGATTAAACCCAGGGGTATTGCAGTTTCCATGTTCAGTTCAACATCTTCAATATTCAAGATAAGTTTAATTGTGCCAATTTTAACCCCATAAGTATAAAAAATCTCAGAAACCAATTTTTCTGTGTATTCCTTGAAGTTTATATGGCTAAGATCGTGGGATATGTATAATTTCTCGTGAATCATAGCCATTGACTTCACCCTGCTCTGACTATCTTTGAGAATGTCTTTCGACTCTTCTTCTTTAACATAACTGCGTTGGAGGTTGAGCATGCTGGATATGATCTGCATGTTATTGTTAACCCTGTGGTGAATTTCCCTTAATAAATCGTCTTTTTCTTCTAACGACTTTTCAATTTTTCTTTCAGCCATTTTACGTTGAGTAATATCCTCAGAAATACCTAAAAGATAATTAGGGTAACCTTTCTCATCAAGGAGTGGTATTTTTTTGGTGTGTAATATCCTTTCGCCCTGGTTCTTGGTGTGGACGGTTTCTTCGAGAATATCCTGAAGTTCCTTCCTGTTTAGAACTTCTCTATCCTTTTTGGTATAAAAATCAGCTTCATCTTTGGTGAAAAAATCATAATCAGTTTTACCAATTAATTCATCCCTCTTAAAACCCCAGATCTCTTCTGCAGCTTCATTAACCCTTTCAAATTTAAGTTCATCCGCAGTTTTCACGAAGATCACATCGGGTATGTTTTCAATGATGTTCTCCAAAAACTGTTCATTTTCTCTCAATGCTTGTTCTCTCAATTTAAGATCAGTGATATCTTCCAATACTAAGACTATGCCCTCTATTTTCCCATCTTTTTTCATTGGACTATAATTAGCTTTAACGAATTTTGTTTCGCCTTTCCTATTCACATATTCCCATTCCGGGGGAATTGATTTACCAATTAAAATATTCTTGAATGCAGTTAATGCTTCATTCACATCTATTTTTAATTTTGAGGCCATTTGTGCCACGTTTTTACCAATGATATCATCAAATCCAGTTAACTCTAATGCTTTGGGATTTGTCCCGATAACTGTGCCTTTTTTATCAAATAAAGCTATACCCTCCGATGCAGTTTCAACTACATAGCGGTATTTTTCCTCACTTTCACGTAACTCTTTTTCAGCTTTCTTTATATTGGTAATGTCACGAGCTAAACCCATTATAAGCTTTTTATCATTAATTTCAACCCCAGCAAAGCGTATTTCCACTGGAAAATCAGTTCCATTTTTTCGTTTCTGATGGCCATATAAAGTCAGAGGTGTTCCTGACTCTATTTTAGACCATTCTTTCTGGGCGCTTTCCAGGTTGAAATCCAGTTCTATATCCATCACATTCATCTGCAATAACTCTTCCCTGGTATAACCTAAACTTACAATGGCCTGCCTGTTAACATCCATTATATCCCCATTAAACTCATGCACAAAAAGGGCATCTGCAGCGTTTTCTACCAGTTCTCTGAATTTATGTTCACTCTCATTGAGAGCATTTTCTGCATTTTTCCGGTCATTAATGTCTTTATTACTGGCCCTGCGACCTAAAAATTCACCATTTTCAGTGAATATTGGTTGACAGTTATGGCTGATCCATATTTCTTCACCATTCTTTTTAATTATCCTGAATTCAATATAACCATTTATTTCTGCAGTGAATAACTCATTATCATGTTCTAGAATTATTTCTTTATCATCAGGATGAGTAATTTTCACCAGTAACTCTGGATCATCCTGGAATTCCTCTGGTTTATACCCTGAAATACGTTCACAAGATGGAGAAACATATAATAAACTTTTATCCGGACTGATCCAGTACTCCCAGTCGTAAGTAAAATCAGCAACCATTTTAAACTTCTGTTCACTTTCTTTTAAATCCATTTCCAGCTTTTTACGTTGACTAATGTCCTTAAAAGTTCCAAAAACAGCGGTTATTTCTCCTTCATCATCGGTTAAGACGGATGGACTTAAAATTACCGGGAACCTTTCCCCATTTTTCCTTTTAAAAATCAGTTCAACTTCTTTTAAATTCCCTTTCAAAACTTTTTCAAGGTTAGCCTGAATGTTAAGAGTTTCTTCTCGAGGCCAGTAAGGATGGGGAAGTCCGGTTCCAATTAACTCCTCACGGGAAAATCCAGTCATCTGAGAAAGGGCATGATTAACATCTAAATGCACTCCATTTACATCTAAAATAGAAAATCCATCACCCATTGAATCGATGATATTCTCATTTAACCTGTTACTTTCAATCAATTTTTGTTCTGCTTTTTTACGGTCAGTTATGTCAATGGATAGGATGAAAATTCCTTCTGGTACTGGAAAAACACGGAGTTCAAACCACTTACTGGTGCCATCGGGATAGATAAAATAATTTTCCATTTGATTTGATTTACGTTCGTCCATGCTACTTTTCAACATACCGAACATTTCAGTATCAACCATGTCCGGGTACACATCCATCATGGTATGGCCCATTAAATCTTCCTTTTCTAATTTGGCATGTTTGGTAACAGTATCGTTTACATAAATATAACGCCAATCTGGGCTGATAATCTGACATCCTTCCATCATATTATCCAGGGCGTTTCGATATTTTTCTTCATTTTTCTTAATTTCAGTTATATCCCTTCCCACTACAACAGAACCGGTGATTTTACCCTTTTCATCCTTTATAGGTCCAAAACTATAACTACCCCACCATTTCTCACCAGTATCTTTCCTTTGGAGTATGTACCTTTCATCGAATACCTTTTCACCTCTAAGAGCCCTGGGAACCGCCCACATATCCAGTGGTGCTAAAGTACCATCTTCAAAATAAACATCAATATAATCAGTGAATTCGGATAGTGTTCTGTAAACTTCTTCTTTGCTTTTGAACTTATGATAGGTGGCAAAAGCTTCGTTGAAGTCAATGAAATTTCCTTCAATATCAGAAACAAATACTGCATCGTTCATGCTCTCTATTACTGTGTTGAGCTTGTTCCTGCTTTCAATTAAATTTTCTTGAATCTTTTTGCGTTCAGTAACATCAACCACGGTACCAACAAGGCTGGTGGCATGTTTTTGGTCTCCTTCACCCTCATAAGTTGCCATTCCATGTGCTTCAATCCACCGTATATCCTTATCACGATAAATGCGATATTCAGCAGAAAATGGTTTTTGTTTGGTGGGATCCAGTGCTTTTGCTAACTTTTCCCCGACACCTTGAATGTCATCAGGATGCAAAAGCTTAAGAATCTTTTGATTAGAACATTCACTTCCACTAATTCCGAAAATCTCTTTATATTTATCATCATAGGTGGAAACATCGTTCAATGGGTCATAATGCCACCAACCCATTTTTGCAGCATCTAAAGCAAGTTTAAGTTCTTCGGAAAGTGTTATCTGATTATCTTCAGCTTTTTTACGTGATGTGATATCTTCAAATGTTGTGAAAACTTGATATGGTCTTAGCTCATCCTCTTTAAATTGGGGGATGGCATCTATTTTAATCCAAGTGTTCTCATTTTTTCTAGGGTTAAAAATACCCATAATAATATTTTTAACCTTTTTTCCAGTTTTTAAAGCCACCATGGAGGGGTGGTCTTCACCAGGAAATTTGGATCCATCTTCATGAATACTCTTACAGCGAGGATCAGCTGAAGTTCTTCCATTCATTTCATCCATGGTCAGGCCCAATATTTTTTCTGCTGCTGGATTCGCAGATATTACTTTACCAGTACTATCCTGGTAAACCAGGCCCAGGGTCATGGTTTTGAAAAGACTGTTAAAAGTTTCTTCACTTTTCATACGGGCGTTTTCACTTTTCACCCGAGCCTTTTCATTTTTAATCCGGGCTTTTTCACTTTTTGCCAGTGATTGTTCCATGTTATTTTTGTAGATAGCTAGTTCAATTGCGTATTTAATTTCAACAGCATCAAATGGTTTTTTTAAATAAACATATGGTTCAATAAGTCTGGTTTTTTCAATAGAAGTTTCATCAGAATTATTAACTAAAAATATGGTTGGAATATTAAGTTTTTTTAAGTTAAAAATAGTATCAATAATATCCTGTTTATCAGGGGTGATAAGGTCCATTAAAATGAGATCCGGCATTATTTCTAATGCTTTATCAATTACTTCTTCGCCTTTACCGGCCACATAAGATACTGAATAATCAAAAGATTCAAGAATCCTTTTAGTATCCATGGCCTCAACAGCATCATCCCCCACCAAGAAGATTTTAACATCAGCCATATTGTTCCCGGCTAATAAGTATGTGTTTAATCTTATTTGTTTTTTTACAAATTCATTCTGGATGATATTCTGGATGATAATTTAAAAACAGGTAAGAGGATAATATTAAGCTAAAAAATTAGCCTTAAATTTACTAGTACTTCCACTTTATTTTAAGTAATTAAACTTGCTTGAAAGGTTAACTCTCCTTGAAAGGTTAACTCACTCTAAAGATTTATATATAAAAAAACCCTAACTGTTACTTTCGGTGATGGGGTTCACCATTAAATGCTTTTATAATAAAGCTGATGACTCCTGGAAAACTTGAAAAAACAAAGGAAGAAGCAAAAATGTTAATTAAAAATGCATTATTAGGTAATACTATCCTAAAACATCATTCTATTTTAAAATACCCGTCTATTCTGAATTACCCTTATTATTCAAATGGCATGGACAAATTCAAGTCTAAAACAGTTGAACTTCTGTTGGGAAATACTCCTCTACAAACTATTTAATCAGGGAGTGTTTTAAATGGAATTTCAACATGTTGCCTTTAGCGTAGCCATCATAATCTTACTTGGTTTACTCTCAAGCAAAATCTTCAAAAAGGTTAAACTTCCCGGATTACTGGGAATGCTATTTTTAGGCATAATAATTGGCCCTTATGGTCTTAACCTCATCGATAACGCTATACTTAATATATCTGGAGATTTAAGGGCAATCGCACTCATCATAATCCTATTAAGAGCGGGTTTCGGTATCCACATGGAGGGACTGCGTAAGGTGGGAATGTCCGCGGTTAAAATGAGCTTTATCCCGGATTTGATGGAAGGATTAACTGTGATGTTTGTATCCTGTTATCTCATGGGTTTTTCCCTTATTGATGCCGGGATGTTAGGATTTATCATTGCAGCAGCATCTCCTGCAGTTATCGTCCCACAGATGCTCTCCTTTATAAAAAGGAGAATGGGAACCCGGAAAGAAATCCCACTTATCATATTAACCGGTGCATCTGTGGATAATGTCCTGTCCATAACCCTGTTTTCAATATTCGCGGGGATGTACGGAAGTCAGCACGTAAATTACTTAATAACCTTCCTCAGCATCCCTTTACAATTTGCACTGGGAATATTGTTCGGTTTGATCACAGCGGTCATCCTGATATTCCTCTTCAAACGTTTTAAAATACGTAACACAGAGAAAACACTGATAATTTTAGCATCTGCTATTCTATTAAAGAATTTAGGGGATGTTTTAAGCAGTATGGTTCCTATTGCAGCCTTAATAGGAGTTATGGTAATTGGGTTTGTGATACTGGAGAAAATGCCAGAACTGGGAATGGAAATTTCAAGTAAACTGGATAAAATATGGATATTTGCAGAAATACTACTCTTTGTACTGGTAGGAGCACAGGTGAACATCCAACTGGCAGCTTCATTTGCATTGGTTGGTCTTGCCATAATCTTAATCGGTTTAACTGCACGCAGTGCCGGGGTTTACCTATCACTAATGGGGTCAAAACTCAATTTAAGGGAGAAGATCTTCTGCATAATTGCATACACACCTAAAGCCACAGTCCAGGCAGCCATAGGAGCCATACCCCTTTCCATGGGGGTAGCCTCAGGTCAGGAGATTCTGGCTATAGCAGTAATTGCCATACTGTTCACAGCACCGTTGGGTGCTTGGGGAGTGAACTGGTATGGTGAAAAAGTTCTAAAACCAGATGAATAATATTTTGCTTAAATTAAAGGTATTGGTTAAATTAAAGGAAAAATTTCAAAAAAAGAAGGAAAAATAGGGGTAGTGTAAAAAAAATTGTAGTAGGGTAAAACTATCCCCTTTTCTGGTAGGTGTAAAAACCGTATCCTAAAATTATTATAATTGCCAGCCAGTAGGTGTAAACTAAAAATGTGGGCAAAGCAAAGTAAAGAATTGCCAGTATAACACCCAGTACCATCATTAAAATACCGTTTATTTGATTGCTCATTTTTCCCAACTCCCTTTAAATTCTTATATATTATTTTTTTCTTTTTTCTTTTAAGAGTTTTCCCATTTGCAATTAACCTGGACATTAGTTTTCTTTTTCTTCACTTTTTCATATACTCCTTGAATTCAACCTGCTTTTTTCTTTGATGGTAAGAATATGCTGGTAATGAATCCTAAAAGCAGTATCAATGATAAAACAGTGAATGTTTGTTTCATTGCAGAGCTTATGGATGAATCTATGATCTGGACCGAGTAAGGTACCAGTTCTGGTGGTAGGGAAGGAGTACCAGTTTGCATCTTTTCCACGTAGCCTATAAGACCATCCTGAATTTGTTGAGTGGACATGTTACTTGCTACTCCTGCTGTTTCTATTCCCGATGTCAATCCACCGAATATACCCAGCAAGAGTAAAACTCCTATAAGGGCTGTTCCCATGGAGTAACCTAAATTTTTAAAGCAATTGAGTAATCCAGAAGCATCAGTTTCCTGGTCATCCCCTGCTGCTGACATGGTAATATTGGTTAACTGGGAAAGCAGTAAACCCACACCCACACCAAAGATCACAGTACCAGGCACCAGATCGATTATCTGAGTGCTCATGTTGAACACTCCTCCCAGTATGTATGTTCCTCCTGCTGCAATCAAAAATCCAACCATAATAATATATTTGGACTCCAGGGATGATGATAATTTAGCACCAATGAGTGAAAAGATAAGGATAGTTATTGATGCAGGCAGGAGGGCCAATCCAGTGTCAAATGCACTTAGTTTGGTAACCTGCTGCAGGAATACTGGTATGATGAAAAGAAAACCTGCCAGGGGTATCTGCTGTAGAACCGAGTTCAGGTTTCCCAGCCCAAACACACGGTTTTTCAGGAGAGTTATATCGGATAATGGTTCCAGGCCTTTGTTGATTCTTCTTCGCTCCCACCATAAAAAGACTACAAAGAGAATTGCACCGGAACCCACTAGCACTGACACATATTCCCAGTTTTGGGGTTTGGTGAGGAGTAAAATACCCAGAACAATCAGTATCAGGGAAACTATGGAAAGTAATGCTCCTACTATGTCTAAATCTTTCCATTTAAGGGTTGGTTTTGATTCAGTTAGATAATGTCTGAACAGTAATATGATCACAACGAATACCAGTTCGGATCCAAATACCAGTCTCCAGCTGAGGTAGGTGGTGAAAATTCCCCCCACTATGGGCCCTACAGCAGCACCCACCGCTGCAATACCACCCCAAATCCCAAAAGCCGTGACTTTGTCCTTACCTTCGTAACTGGCCCCTACCAGGGTAGTGGTGGCGGGGAGAATCATAGCAGCACCAATACCTTCCAGAACAGCCCATCCTAAAAGCAGCATCCCTGCATTGATACTTAAGGTGGCGGTGATGGTCCCGGAAGCGTAGATAATCAGCCCTATGAGGAATGTTTTTTTCCTGCCCAGAATATCCTGAATTTTACTACCCAGCAACATAAAAGAAGCAATTATAAGGGCATAAAGTGCAATAATAGATTGAATAACAGATAAACTAGTGTTTAACTCCACAACCAACGTGCTTATGGCTACATTCATTGCAGATGAATCTAAAACGATGATAAAGATTGCCATGCAGGCAATTAAAACTACTCCCCATTTGTATGGACTACTGCTCATTAATAACCCCCTAAATTATCAACACACAAATCAAACAGTTATCAGTTGTATTATTTATGTATATTATCATTAATATACCTTTTAAAGTGTTTTTGACTACTTTTGCCATAGGATATGTGTTAAGTTTATTTGGATGTGTGTTTCATGTTACGGGATTGAAATTATGTTACGGGATTGAAATTAAATTAAGGAAGGAGGAGGGCAATAGTTATAAGTTTTTTAAAAAACAGAATATTGATAGCATTTAACAATGGGATATTATGCATTGCTAAAATGATATTATGTTGGAGATTACTAACGATTATGTAAATACTAAAAAAATGGTTAAATTAAGTGAATTTAATTTTATAGGTGTGTATGGATGGGACAAAGAGATATTAAAGGTGCTGAATTAATAGGTGCGATAATAGATAGCTCTCCTATCCCTCAATTTATCATCAATCTGGATCACAAGGTTATTTTTTGGAATAAAGCCCTGGAAAAATACACTGGAATCAGTTCCAGTGAAATACTGGGAACAGACAAACACCGTACTGTATTGTATCATGAAGACAGACCAGTAATGGCGGATTTGCTGGTGGACCATGATCTGGAGGGGTTCCACAAATGGTACGGGAACAAGTGCAGAAAATCTCCCTATGTGCAGAATGCATTTGAAGCTGATGATTTTTTCCCTGATGTTGGTGAAAATGGCATATGGCTCTATTTCACCGCTGCAGAAATCAAAGATGATGAAGGTAATATTATTGGTGTTTTAGAGACACTGGAAGACATCACCCAACGTAAAAATATGGAATTAAAACTGAAACATTCTGAAGATGAATGGAAACTCACCTTCGATGCATTAACTGATCCAATAGCCATTATTGATGTGGACCACAACATAAAAAAAGTCAATAAAGCCATGGCTAATGGTTTAAACCTGGAATCACGTGACCTGATTGGTGTGAAATGCTATTCAGTGGTTCATGGCACCAGCAAGCCACCATCTTTCTGTCCCCATGTCAGGCTCATAAATGATCAGCGTCCCCACACCAGTGAATTCTTCATTGACCTGCTCCATGGAGATTACAGTGTTTCAGTTTCACCCATAATCGATGATGATGGTCATTTAAGGGGTAGTATCCATGTGGCTCATGATGTGACAAAACGCCGACAGATGGAGATTGCCTTAAAAGATAGTGAGGAAAAATTCAGGGAAGTGTTCAACAATGCCAATGACATGATCAGCCTGAACCTCATGAAAGAAGATGGTCTCCCTGGGAAATTTATGGAGGTGAACCAGGTAGGTCAGGAAAGACTGGGTTACAGTCGAGATGAGTTTCTGCGTATGTCTCCTGCTGATATTGTGGCCCCTGATTTCAGGGATAAAATGCCTGAAAATGCAAAAAACCTAAAAGAACATGGCTATGCTAATTTTGAGATCACACACGTTACCAAGGATGGAAGAAGAATACCAGTAGAAATTAACAATCATCTATTCTATCTTCAGGGCAGGCAAGTTGCAATTGCTGTTACCCGTGATATCACTGAACGTAAGAAAGTTGAAAATGCTTTGGTGGAAAGCGAGAAAAAATATAGAACCCTGTTTGAAAACATGCTGGAGGGCTTTGCTTACTGTAAAATGCTCTTTGATAAGGAGGGTAATCCCATAGACTGGATATACATCGATGTTAACAGTGCGTTTTATAAATTAACCGGTCTTGAAAACATTGAAGGAAAAAAGGTCACGAAAGCTATTCCCGGGATTATAGAGGCACAACCAGAACTATTTGAGATATACGGCCGGGTTGCCATGACTGGGTTACCTGAAACTATAGAGATATATTTCAAACCCCTCAAAATCTGGTTGAATATATCGGTATTCAGTCCGGCCAGGGATTACTTTGTGGCTGTTTTTGAAAACATAACCCAACGCAAAAATGCTGAAATGGCTTTAAAAGAAAGTGAGGAGAAGTACCGTCTTATTTCTGAGAATTCAGGGGATGTGATATGGATAATGGATATAGGTTCCCAGAAATTTACATATGTAAGTCCTTCAGTCTATAAATTACGAGGATACACAGTGGAAGAAGTTTTAAACCAGTCCATGGAAAATGTGTTAACTCCTGAATCATACCAGTCCATAACCGAAAATTTACCTGGAGCAATCCAGGCTTTCCTTTTAGGTGAAGATTCTGCAATACTACAAACAAACCGTGTTGACCAGACATGCAAAGATGGTAGTATTGTTCACACAGAAGTGGTAACCAGTTTACTTACTGATGAGGATAAAAATGTAATGGGGATACTTGGTGTGAGTAGGGATATCACCAAAAGAGTGGAAATGGAAGAAGAATTAAAAAAATCACTTCATGAAAAGGAAATGCTACTTAAAGAAATTCATCACCGGGTTAAGAATAATCTTATGATCATTTCCAGTCTCCTGAATCTTCAGTCAAGATACATAAAAGACAAAGAGGCTTTAAGTATTTTCAAGGAGAGCCAAAGCAGGGCAAACTCCATGGCACTTATACACGAAAGACTGTACAGATCCACTGATCTAAAACGTATCAACTTCGGTGATTACATCCAAAAACTTTCAAATGATCTTTTCCGCACTTACATGGCTGATACTGGTAGAATAAAATTGAATGTTAATGTTGAAGACGTGATGATGGACATCAACACTTCCATTCCCCTGGGCCTGATCCTGAATGAACTAGTATCAAACGCCCTTAAACATGCTTTCCCTGGTGATAGTGGTGGTGAAATAAACATTGGTTTTTCATCATCCGGGGATGATTACCAGTTAACAGTCGGTGATAATGGTATTGGATTACCCGCGGATCTGGACTATAAAAATACAGATTCACTTGGAATGCAACTGGTTAATAATTTAACTAGTCAAATTGATGGAAATCTTGAATTAGACTCCACTAACGGAACTAAATTCAGTATTGTATTTAAAGAACGAAAGTATGGTAAATAAGATGATAATTCCATCATGGTTAAAATAAGTTGGAGGTTAAAATAAGTGGAAATCCACCCTTAAAGACTAAAAACACCCGGAAAATTACGAATTAGACGTGCCTGTGTTATGGTTACTGTCCTTCTACTTCAAACCAAAAAAATTTGAAGGTATTATAATGGATATTTCTAATAAATCCAGAGAACAACTTTTAGCTGAGCTGAAAGATTCGTATGAAGAAATTTCCATACTAAAAAAGGAAAACCAGAAGCTCAAAAATGATAACCAGAAACTTAAAACGGATAATCAGAAGCTCAAAACGGATACGCAGAAAGTTAAAAAAGATAATCTGAAGCTTAAAACGGATAACCTGGGGGATGATTCTTTTCATGATAGGTTCATATCTCAAACTGTCCTTGATTTTCTGGAATTACCCTTAAAACAGGATATTTACCATTTCATCGCTGGAAAAATAGGACAACTAATTGGTGAGGGCTTTGTAATTATATCCATTTACCGCCCTGATTCGGAGATTTTTGAAATAAAGAGCATGGCTGGGGACCCTCAAAAGATTAAAATTCTCATGGATACCCTTCCTGAAGAAGATTGGTATAATCTTAACATTCAATGGAATGTCCTCTCCCAGAAAGGTAGGAAAATCCAGGCAAAAAATCAACTACACCCAGTTGAGGCTGGGTTTTTCGAGATCATGGGTGGACAGCTACCACAGGAGGATTGTCGTAATCTGGAGGAAAACTTGGATATAGGTGAAATTTATGCTATTGGGTTTGAATGGGATGGTAAACTCTATGGGAGTGCAGGTATCTTCTTGAGTAATGAAAATCCCTTAGAAGATGCCAGTGCAATTCAAACCATGGTGAACCTGGCAGCAGTGGTACTCAAGAATAGAACTGCAGAGGAGGCATTGAATGATAATGAAGAAAAATTCCACAAACTCTTTGACAATGCCAATGATGCCATTTTCCTGCACAAACTCACCGAAGATGGAATTTCAGGAAAATTTGTTGAAGTCAACAGTGTAACCAGCCAGATACTTGGTTACACACATGAAGAACTCCTGAAAATGTCCCCGCGAGATATAGAAGATATTGAATCATTCACCTGTTCTGAATATGCCAAGAATCCTCTTAAAAAGGATAAAATCACCTTTGAAACCTCCCTCATATCCAAGGATGATGTTAAAATACCGGTTGAAATCAGCACTCATATTTTCACCTTGAATCGGGATAAACTTTCTTTATCCATTGCCAGGGATATAACTGAACGCAAGAAGATGGAAGAAGAGCTCCAGGTTTCTCTTGAAGAAAAAGAGATGCTTTTAAGGGAAATTCACCACAGGGTTAAAAACAATCTGATGATTATCTCCAGTCTTTTGAACCTTGAATCCCGTTATATTGAGGATCAAGAAGTTCTGAATGTTTTTAAAGACACTCAAAATCGTGCCAGGTCAATGGCTCTTATTCATGATAGATTGTATCAATCAAGCCATTTTAAAAGTATAGATATTGGTGATTATATTCGTACACTTGCTGCTGATCTTTTAAAGACATATGCTGCTGATTCTGATCTCATAACCCTTAATTTAAATGTTGAAGATGTAATGGTTGATATTAACACCATGATCCCGGTGGGACTTATTGTAAATGAACTTTTATCCAACTGCCTGAAACATGCATTTCCAGATGATAAGAGGGGTCAGATAGACATAAACTTCCATTACAATCATCCAAAATATTTATTAATTATTGAAGATGATGGTGTGGGGGTTCCGGAAAATATTGACCATAAAAAAACAAAATCACTGGGTTTACGACTGGTGAACATTTTATCAGATCAGATTGATGGAACAGTAGAGCTTAAAAGGGATAGAGGAACACAATTTTCTATTGAATTTGAAGAAAAAAAGTACGTTTACAAGTAGAAGTACTTATACAATTATAAAAGTACGTTTACAAGTATAATATTTGAAGTAAAATGATAATTTCCCTTACTTTTCCCTTACTAATATTGGAATACTTATACTCAAGGGAAAAACTATTAATACTCCACTCTATTACTTCTTTATATATTCTGGAAATGCATAAATTAACTCTCCCTTTATATTATAAAGGCATAAAAACCATAAGAACTATACAAATATGAAATAAATTAAATATGATTAGGTGAATTCATGAGTAAAGATGAACAAAGAATACTGAAGGAGCTTAATTCAAGGATGAAAGAATTTAGAGCAGCTTTGCAGGATGAACAGAAGAAACAGGATCTTCAAGATAACATTCCAGGTTCACAAGTTCTTATCAGATTTGAAATATTTCTCCCATCCCAAAATCCAGAGGAATTCGTGGATGGTTTATTCCTGTACCTGAATGATGAGGGTGAAATCTCCAATGCAGAGTACTACTTCCGGGACATGTCTGATGTGGAAGTAATAAACATACCTGAAGAAGATCTCCCAGTTATTAAAGATCTTTTCGGTGATGCATTTACTCTCGAAGTTGAGTAAATAGTTTTTTAAAAAGGGTGAATAGTTCTAAACCGGCAAACGGCTTTAAATAGGTATTGCTCCAACCGGTAAATAGTTTTAGATAGGTAAATAGCTCTAAACAGGTCAATAGGTTTAATAGGCCAATAGGTTTAATAGGCCAATTGCTCTTAAAACTGAGATAAATATCTATTGGATAAATAGTTATTGAGATAAATAGCCTATTCTGGGAAAAAATTGTAATGATATACTTTTTTTCCTCATAAAATAGCTTTAAAAACCTATTTAAAACCTTGCTATTCCCTAAAAACCATTTTTTCCCATTTTTTGATTCTATAATCTAGTAAACGCACAAAACTAATAGATTTTAATAGGATTGCAGTTGCCTTTGAGGAATCATTATACTTGGTTAATTCCATTATACTTGATGAATTTCTATTATATTTGATGAATCGTTTTACAGGAATATGATGGATTGATATCTAGTGGAAAATGTTTACAATCTAGGAAAATGCTTATAATTGATTTTAAAATATTATTCCAAATAACGTTATTTCAAATAATTTTCGCAACGGATTTTAAGGCCTGAAATTTATGTTGCAAAGTTTATATATGTAAAAATTTATAAATATATAAATGATTTAAACAAGATGGTAAAAATAAGCAGCCTAAATGCCTTTTAAAAGGTTAATACTAGGATTTTAGGGTATTGGTGTATAATTAGCTTTCAATTAATTTCAGATATTTTACTTTAAAAAATTATTTCAACATGGTTTTTATGATTTCCATTTGGTTAATATATAATCCTGATTTACTCACCAAACCACTAAAAACTGTTTTTTTGCCATGATTACTGGAGGATAAAAATGCGAAGTTTTGAGAAATTAACTTCTTACATCCCACTTAGAAAGTCAGAATCAGGAGGATCCAAAAATATAGGACTCCTGGTAGATGGCCCCAATATGTTGAGAAAGGAATTCAGCCTTAATTTAGATCTTGTAAGGGAGATAATAGCAGAATATGGTAACATGAGAGTGGGTAAAGTTCTTTTGAACCAGTATGCCTCTGATAAACTCATCGAAGCCATAGTAAACCAGGGATTCACACCAATTGTGGTGGCAGGAGACACCGATGTATACATGGCAGTTGAGGCCATGGAACTGATTTACAATCCTAATATTGATGTAGTAGCCCTTATGACCCGTGATGCCGATTTTTTACCCATCATCAATAAAGCTAAAGAAAATGGGAAAGAAACCATAGTTATCGGAGCAGAACCTGGATTCAGTGCAGCACTGCAAAACTCAGCAGATGATGCCATAGTCCTGAAAGCAGAAAGTCCTAAGAAATATCCCAAGGATGACTGAAATGCTCATCTGTTCTTCATTGGATGAAGTAAAAAGAAGAGAATCTGCTTTCAGATTCATTGCCACTACAGTAAATCAGGAAGGAAGATCCAGTTTATACGACCTATCAGGTCTAGCTGGAGGATTTCCTGTAAAAAAATCAGACCTCCCCTTCCTGGAAACCTATTCTGGTCCTGCTATTTTTGAATTAAGTCTGCAGAAAGAGGGAAAAAAGCATCTGGGTGGAGAAAAAGTAGCTGCATTCAACCGGACCAGTGCTGCCCTACTTGCCACTATCCTGGCCCTGGTAAAACCAGGGGAAGAAGTACTGCACTACTTACCTGAATTACCTTCACACCCCTCCATTCCCCGCAGTGCGAAACTTCAGGGTGCATCCTATGCTGAATTTGATAATATTGAGGATTTCCAGCTTAGTGAGAAAACATCCCTGGTGATCATAACCGGATCCACCATGGATCACCAGGTAATCCCTTTAGATGATTTTGAGAAGATCATCCAGATTTCCCACAAAAAACAGGTCCCGGTACTGGTTGACGACGCATCAGGAGCAAGAATACGTACTGTTATCTACAATCAACCACGAGCAATGGACATGGGTGCAGATCTGGTTGTAACCAGCACGGATAAACTAATGAATGGACCCCGAGCTGGGTTAATGGCGGGTAAAACCGAGCTTATTGATAGGGTAAAGGAAAAAGCACATCAGTTTGGGCTGGAAGCCCAGCCACCAGTTGTTGCAGGGATAGTTAGGGCACTAGAGGGTTTCAATCCCCAGAAACTTTTAAATTCCATGGATAGGAGGGATAAACTCAGTATCATAGTGGGGAACGTGTTGACAGGAGTGAAGAAAACACCCACCGGATTCATGATTTCTGCATCGAACCTGAAAAAAGAAATCATTCCTAATGAAGATGATGAATCCCTTTCAGATCGTGAATTAGCCACTTTAATGGCCATGGTACTTTTAAAAGAACATCACATTATTACCATTCCTGCATTGGGAATGCCGGGAGTCTCCACCACCATCCGTTTTGACCTGTCTGCAGCAGATGCAGAAAACGTGGATGATACCCAGATAGTACACGCCATTAAGGACTCAATAAAACGGGTTAGGGAGATGGTAATGGATGAAGAAACCTGTTTGAGTGTGTTATATGAGTAAATTAATGGGTAATGGAACCTAATTTAATTAAATTTGATTGATGGAATTTGTTTATGGAATTGATGGAATTTGATTGATGGAACTGATTCATTGAGCGTGATTAATCCATAGAATATGATTAATCAACCGGGACTTAATTTACCCTAATAATACTACTCTTCACTACTTTTTTTTAGATGTAACATTTTTTTAGAAATGATAATCATAAAAACTAGAAATAATCATCTTTAGAAATAATAATCATCTTAACAATGACAATTAACAAATTAAGATAATTAACGAATTAAAGTGCATAATCATCGATTATTTGAGGTAAAATGATAAAAATCAATGGATCATTTGGAGAAGGTGGAGGGGCTCTTTTAAGAGTTTCAACTGCACTTTCTGAAGTAACTGGGAAAGAATTCACTATTTCTAATATCCGCAGCAGTCGTCCCAAACCAGGGTTAATGCCCCAGCACTTAAACTCAGTCAAGGCCCTGGCTAAGCTCTCCAGTGCAGAGGTTACTGGATTGGAATTAGGTTCAACCCAGATAACTTTCACTCCAGGACCATTAAAAGGGGGAAAACTGGAAATTGACGTTAAAACTGCAGGCAGCGTAACACTGATCCTTCAGGCCTTAATTATTCCATCACTATTTGCAGATCAGGCAGTGGAAATTAAGATCAGGGGTGGTACTGATGTTAGATGGGCTCCACCCTTTGACTATCTAGAACAAGTAACCCTCCCAGTGTTGCAGTCCATGGGCATTGACATAAATCTGGAATTATTGCAAAGGGGTTATTATCCTCGTGGCGGGGGTATTTTAAAAGCACGGATTGAACCAGTGAAAAAACTGAAACCATTAAATCTCCACGACCTGGAAGTGGATATTATCCGGGGAATATCCCACTCCACCTTGCTACCTTCTCATGTGGCTATCCGGCAGGCCCAATCTGCTGAGAAAACACTAAAAAAGGCAGGATATGAAGTAGACATCCAGATAAAGTCAGATGATGATAACAATGCGCTTGGTCCTGGTTCTGGACTGGTACTATGGAGTGAGGTTGAAAATAAAAACATACCCTGTGTTGGTGCCAGTTCCCTGGGAAAACCCGGTAAAAAAGCAGAAATAGTGGGAACAGAAGCAGCAGATGAAATTTTATCATTTTTATCAAGGGGAGCAGCCCTGGACCGGTACATGGGGGATCAGATCATACCCTACCTGGCTCTTGTGGGGTTATCATCTCCTGCTGGTTCATCATCCCCTACTGGTTCATCCTCTTCTACTGGTTTATCATCCTTTCCGGGTTCATCATCTGTCAGGGTATCAGAGTTAACCCAGCACACCCTCACCAATATCTATGCTGCAGAAAAGTTCACTGATAAAAAGTTCCAAGTAAATGGTAGTTTGGGAGAAATTACCACGATCACTGTTTGAACCGTTACATTTGACTAATAGAATAATTTTTACCGTTTGACTAATAGTTAGAATAAAATTTTTACCATTTGACTAAATAGTTTGAATAAAATCAATTTAAAAAAAAAGTAAGGGGATTAATCATCTCAGGTAAACTGGTTTTTATTGACATCCCCTAACTAACCCTTTTTAATTAACCCGCTTTAGTTAATAGCTTCAATTAACCAAGCTTCAACTGATTTTTACAACTCTCCATGGTGTTTGATCAATTATTGCTCCAGATTTAGTTGCATCAACACTTAAAATCAAATTGGGATTGTTTTTGAAAAGATCAGAAGGTATTCCCATTATAATTGTATTGTTTTTAACAATTAAGGGAACATTTCCCCGGGTTGTATTGCCATTCACATCCTGCTGCATCTGGGCAGTTCCATTGTGCACTGAAATATTCACCCTTTCAGTTCCACCAGTATTGAAAATATTCATATGTACATTATACACAGCACTTGAGGAAGGTTCACCCACTGTTTTTATGGATACCCATGAATTTCCATTTACTGAATCATCATTAACTTTCAATCCGACTGATATTATATCCATTGATTTGTCGTTTCCCTGATATTTCCCATCACCGGCTGCGTCATAGAATAGGTCGGTTAAATTTTTAGAACCATCAACAAAATCATTAAGCGATAAATTATCCGTGGACTTTGATACATTCAATGTTGGATATTTGGCAAATAATTCATTTTTACGCAGGAAGGACCGAAGATATGATGAAGGAACAATTTGAGTCTTATATTCCTGGAATGATTGCTCTTTAAAACGTTGTTCTAATGTGGTGAGGTTAAATACATACCATTCTGGACCATTTTCAACTCCCACCATCTGTTTCGGTGGGACCAAATAATATTCTGGATAATAACTCCTGGGACTGGGCCAGTTAGGTGGTAAATGTAAAAGGTAGGTGTATTTAGTTCCATTGTACCCTGTTTCCTGGGTGACGTACTCTAGAAAACCGCTGGTGGCCTGGTGATCAAACTGTTCATCATCTCCACTGGGATAAATTATAATGGTGGGTTTAAAATCCGTGATTATTGTCTCCAGATTCCCAGCCAGGTTAGCCCCGCAGTAAGTGGCATTTTCCTGGAATGCGTAGGGATAAGTTACCTGTTTGGAACCATCTGAAGCAGTGAAAGGATTACTATAATCCCAGTTATCATTTAGAAGATTTCTCAAACTTCCATCCTTGTAACCAAGGAATGTAACGTTCTCTTCACTCAGGCCCAGTGTTTTTGTTCCATTGATTGTTTCATTATGTCTGGTAAGTGGTGAAGTTTTGGTGTCATTACCATCAGTCATCACCACCACCTTAACTGGTATATGGTTCTCCACTGCGTAACGAATCACTCCTCCATTGCAGATGGCTTCATCATCCGGGTGAGGTGCCACAATCAGCACACGGTCTCCGGAGTTTATCGATGGTCCTGCAGGAAAATCTGGAGGATAAAATGGGAGTTGTGAGTATGAAAATGCCATTGTGGTCAAAGAAACTATCAAAACTAATAACAGAATTACTTTATATTTTAGATCCATGTAAAACTCCTTTTAGTTAATTTTAGGTTAGATATTAAGCGTTTTTTTGAATATTAAGTGTCTTTTTGAATATTAAGTCTGCTTTTGAATAATTAATTTAATTTCAGGTTGGTTTGTAAATTAATTACGTCTGAAAATTTCTTAATTTCATGTAATCTTAATTTAATAAAAAATTATTTAATAAAAAAAATAATAGGTATTCAATTCCATTTATAATTTACCTTTATAGTGTATGCATTCTCCGGATATGACTTTTTGCAAGCTGCCATCGTCCATTTCCAGAATGAGAATTCCTTCTTTGCTTATACCTACCGCTTCTCCTCGAACTGTTCTGCCTTTCTGGTGAACTTCCACATAAGATCCAATGGTTTTGGAAAGTCTACGCCACTGATTAAGAATTTCTGTTAATTGGCCTCCTGTGAAATCATTGTAAATGTTTTCAAAGTTCACCATGAAATCCTGCACCAGTTTCACTCCAGGAATTTCCTTATCCAGCTCTCTTTTGAGGGATGTTGCACCTTCTCGCAGTTTTGGAGGGAAAGCTTCCACATCAACATTGAGATCAATTCCAATACCAACCACTACGTATTCCAGTTCTCTGCCACGGGCACTGGCTTCAGTCAGTATTCCACAGACCTTTTTTTCACCAATTAATATGTCATTGGGCCATTTTATGCCCACATCAAGATTGCAATCCTGTGCCAGTGTTTCGGCAACTGCTACCCCAGCTACCAGGGTTAATAAAGGTGCCTGGGATAGGGGAATGTCTGGTCTGAGTATCATGGTCATCCAAACCCCACCCGAGGGTGATAACCATTTTTTACCCCGTCTACCTTTACCACTGCGCTGGCTTTCAGCTATGATAATGGTTCCTTCGGGTGCGCCTTTTTCGGCCAGTTCTTTGGCAACTTCGTTGGTGGAATCAACCTCGGAGTAGTGATGAATTTCCTGTCCAATGAAGTTGGTGGTCAGGTCTAGTTGTATTTCATAAGGTAAGAGCCGGTTAGGTGTTTTGATGAGACGATAACCAAGTTCAGGGGATGAATCAATTATGTAACCCTCTTTTTTTAGTGATAATATTTCATCTTTCAGCTGAGTATCGGATATACCTGCATCTGATATTAATTGGTCACGGGATACATATTCATCCTTTTTTGCACGGAATTTTTTTAAAATCTGTTTCTGGGGCATTGGGACCACCTTCCAATCCTACTGATCTAATTATTACAGTTTTTATTAGTTTTCTGGTAAATTTTATTTACAATGTTTTCCATTATTGATTAATTCTTGTTTAATCCTAAATTTTTACCAATAGGGGATATCCTATATTTTTTTACCAATAATCATCCATTTTCCCATAATAAATATTCTCATTTCTTTTGGTTAGCCATGGAACTGGTGATGTGGGTTGAAACAGCCGCTGAAACTGCGGCAACTCTTTTTGATGGTAAGAATGTTGATTTAAGCCGGGCTTCTTTTTCTTTGTCTTCTTTGATGACTTTTTCCATGTTGTCCATGATTTCCTTACGGTATTCATCTACAAAGTGTGTGTGTAACTTTGCTTCCCAGAAATTAGGACTTAACATCATGGATTTATGGAAAGGAATGGTGGTTTTTACTCCCAGCACAATATATTCTGACAGGGCTCTTTTCATTCTGGTTATGGCTTCATTACGGTTGCGTCCCCAGACAATGAGTTTGGAGATCATGGAATCATAGTATGGTGGTATGGTGTAGTTCATGTAAACCCCACTATCCACACGCACTCCCGGACCCCCGGGTGAGCGATAACCAGTTATCTTACCTGGATTGGGTGCAAAATCTGCCAGTGGATCCTCAGCATTAATCCGGCACTCAATGGCATGACCCCTCACCTGGATCTCATCCTGGGTACAGCATAACTCCCTTCCTGAAGCGATCTTAAGCTGTTCTTTAACCAGATCCACTCCAGTGACCACTTCGGTTATGGGGTGTTCTACCTGGATACGGGTATTCATTTCCAGGAAATAAAACTCTCCATCTGAGTACAGAAACTCTACAGTCCCTGCATTAGTGTACCCAATTGATGAGGCTGCCTTCACTGCGGCTTGACCCATCTTGTTCCTGAGTTCATCTGTCATAATGGGTGAAGGTGATTCTTCAATGAGTTTCTGGTGTCTGCGCTGTATACTGCACTCACGGTCTGCAACATGGATGGTGTTTCCGTGTTCATCTGCCAGGATCTGGAATTCAATATGGCGTGGTTCCTCCACGTACTTTTCAATAAAGACAGTGGAATCTCCGAATGCTGATGCTGCCACAGATTGGGTGGATTCCAGTGCACGCAACAGTTCATCTTCTTCGTACACTGTGCGCATGCCTATACCTCCACCACCAGCAGATGCCTTAACAATTACCGGGTAACCAATGGCCTCTGCAATCTTAAGTGCTTCATCTGGATCAGTCACTCCCTTACTGTTTCCAGGTATTACAGGGACTCCTGCTTTTTCCATGAGTTTACGGGATTCTATCTTACTCCCCATTGCTTCGATTACAGAACCTGAGGGTCCTATGAGTTTTATTCCATTCTTCTCACATTCATCTCCCAGGTGGGAGTTTTCAGCCAGGAAACCGTATCCGGGGTGCAGTGCATCTGCCCCTGATTTTTCGGCAACTTCCAGGATCCGGGGAATATTCAGGTAACTATCTGAGGGTGAGGGTCCTCCTATACAGTATGATTCATCGGCGTACTTGGCAAAGAGTGAGTTTTTATCCGCTTCTGAATATACTGCTACACTCTTCACGTCCAGCTCTCTGCATGCGCGCATCACCCTGATGGCAATTTCTCCACGGTTAGCAACCAGGACCTTTTCAAACATGATATCTTCCTTTGTATCTTAATCTGAGTATGTTTATTAATGTTTTTTTGAATACTAATTACTTAAATTCCCTTTAGTCTATAATATCCCATTGTTTAATTAATTATATCTATTATCAATATCTCCTTAAAGATTTTATTGTTAATTTGAAAATCTGAAATAATTATTTAATATAATTAAAGCAAGACACCATTTAATTAAAGCAAGACATATCATTTAAAAGTGAGAATACCATCAATCAACAGATATACAATCAACTATCCTCTTAAATTTTAATGGAATACCCCATGATAATCAAGAAAAAACAGCTGGAAATGGCCCTGCAGGGTGTACCACCCCATCCATATCCGGACCCTAACCTGGAACAATACCACACACCATCTATTATTGCAGCTGATGTCATCTGGAACGCACATGCTTGCGGTGATATCCAGGAACTTAAAGTAGTGGATCTTGGTTGTGGAACTGGAATACTGGCACTGGGCTCAGCAATGATAGGTGCAGTGGAAGTAGTTGGGGTGGATGTGGATAGTGATGCACTCCAAGTGGCAAATTCCGAGGCATTAAGGCTCAAAGTTCAGGACAAATGCCATTTTTTGAATATGGATATCAATGATTTCCATGAGCAGGCAGATACTGTGATCCAGAACCCACCTTTCGGGGCACAGAAAGCTAACCGTAAGGATGGTGATCGCAGGTTCCTTGAAAAAGCACTTGAAGTAGCTCCGGTGGTTTACTCCTTTCACCTGGCCAAGACCAGAGAGTTCCTGGAGCTTTTGGTGAAGGCACTTGATGCCAGTATCACCCATGTTTTTCACTATAATTTCCCCCTGCCACGTATCTATCACTTCCACCAGGATGAGAAAAGGGAAGTGGAAGTTGTTGTTTTGAGGATTGAGAAAATAGAATAAATTTTCAATTAGATTATTTTCAATTAGATTATTTTCAATTAGATTATTTTCAATTAGATTATTTTCAATTAGATTATTTTCAATTAGATTATTTTCAATTAGATTACTTTCAATAAGACTAAATTTCATATGCGCAGTAACTTAATCACATGAAATCATGACAATATTAATGACAAACATGACCTGAACAATCATGACAAATATTTCACAATATTTTCCGCTTATCCACTTATAATATATATTTATATATTTCTCACTCAACTTGATTTTTCACTCAACTTGATCCAGCCCCTATATATTATAAGGATCAAAAACAGAAATTTAAGAATGTCACTTAACAACATTTCAATTTTCATACCTTCTTCTTTTCTAAGGGAAACAAAAGATTTAAAACTAAAGACATACAAAGTAGGGTTGATTGGCAGATCAGCCGCCCTGTTTCGGGTTACAAAAATCGTTGTTTACAGCGATACTGAAGACCCGGAAGACCAGAAAGGGGTAAAGTTTATTAGTGATATCCTCACTTATATGAATACCCCACAGTACCTTCGAAAAAAGGTATTTCCTATAACCAGGGAGTTGCGGAACGTAGGAATACTTCCTCCGCTTAGAACTCCTCATCACCCCACTGGAGAACTCCACCAGGGTGATTTTAGACAGGGACTTACATTAAAAAGGACCAAGAAAGGCACTATTGTTGATATTGGTGCCGACCGGGATGCACTGTGCAAAGAAAAGCTCAGTGTAAATCGGGTATTAAGCTTTAAGGTAGATAAGTTAGGAAAGGAAATAATAATCACTCCTGATGAACCTAAGTTTTATTGGGGGTATGATGTACTGTCTACTTATAAGAGTTTAGATGACAGCATAGATCTGTTAAAACCACGACCTGATCTGGTTGTGGGCACATCGCGCTATGCTGAACCCATCACTTCTGTTTTAAACGAAGTAAGAGAGGGGTTAAGGGGCTCCAAACACGCAGCTATTTTGTTTGGTGGTCCGTATTCGGGCTTACACGAATTAATGGGCAACCCCGGGGACATACTGGACCTGGAGGTTAACACCATCCCTAATCAGGGAACTAAGACTGTAAGAACTGAAGAGGCAGTTTTAGCTACTTTATCAGTATTTAATATGCTAATGGATTAGTTATGCGTTTTATTGCCAACTAGACATGGTTAGCAAGCGCTAATTGGTTTAATAAAGCTAATTAATTTAATTAAATTTTGATATGGGTAATGCATATTATAATGCAATACACACGGGTAGTAGAACACATTTATCGCAATGTATTTTAGCAATGCGCTTTGGGCTCTTCTTAGAGAGAGTACACTATGAATTAGATATATATTACGTTCACAAATTTGGAAAAGTGGAAAATTAAGGATTTAAGGAGGAAATATTAGATGGCTAGACATCATCAACCTAGAAAAGGATCAGTTGCATTTAGTCCTAGAAAAAGAGCAGCCAGGGAATCACCCACTATAAGCTCCTGGCCCGAAAGGGAAGAGCCAGGTCTTTTAGGGTTCCCAGGTTACAAGGTGGGTATGACCCACGTGACTCAGCTGGATAACACTAAATATTCACCCACCGAGGGAATGGAAATTTCCACCCCGGTCACTGTAGTGGAAACACCACCAATAGTGGTAATGGGTATCAGGGCTTACACCCGGACCAGTCGCGGTCTCAAGGCCATGACTGATGTTCTCGCATCAGAATTTGATGAAGACCTGAAACGGAAAATATCCGTTCCAGCAGAATACGATTCTGAAGCACAACTGGCAAGTCTCAAAGAGAATTTAGATAAAGTTGTGGAAATCCGAGCACTCATACACACCAAACCTAGAATGGCCAGTGTTCCCAAGAAAAAACCGGAACTAATGGAATGTGGAATTGGTGGAAAGAGTGTGGAAGACAAACTGGATTACGCCGCCGGTGTACTTGGGAAAGAAATTAACCCTGCCGATGTTTTTGCAGATGGTGAACACACCGATGCAATAGCAGTAACCAAAGGTAAAGGATTCCAGGGAGTTATTAAACGATGGGGTGTCCGTATACAGTACGGAAAAGCAGCCCGAAGTAGTAAAGCTCGTGTAGTAGGTTCCATTGGACCATGGACCCCAGCCAGAACCATGTGGACAGTACCCATGGCTGGTCAGATGGGATACCACCAGCGTACCGAGTTCAATAAGAAAATCCTCAAAATTGGAGAAGCCGAACAGGCTGATGAGGTTAACCCTAAAGGTGGATTCGTGAAGTATGGTCTGGTTAAAAACAACTACTTACTCCTGAAAGGATCATTACCAGGACCATCAAAAAGATTGGTCATGTTAAGAAAAGCATCAAGACCACACGGAAAACACGATGATGCTCCACAAATATCATATATCAGCACAGCCTCCAAGCAGGGAGTCTAGTTAGGATCAAAAAGTGATGGGAATGACAAAGATCAAGGTTTACTCATTAGAAGGTAAAGTTACTGGCGAGATGGAGCTTCCTGAAATATTCGGTGAAGACTTCCGACCGGACCTCATAAAAAGGGCGGTCCTCTCTGCTCAAAGTGCCCGTATACAGCCCTGGGGAACAGACCCTATGGCAGGTAAACGAACTACAGCTAAATCATTCGGTGCAGGCCGAGGAGCGGCTATGGTCCCACGTGTGAAGGGTTCAAGACACCCCGCAGGTTCCAAGGGAGCTTTCGTGCCCCAAACAACCGGTGGTAGAAAAGCTCACCCACCAAGGACCGCCAGGATCATCCACGAGAAGATCAACAAAAAAGAAAGAAAACTGGCAATACGCTCAGCAATAGCAGCCACCACCAACCAGGAACTGGTTGAAGCAAGGGGTCACCGGATTGACAACGTACCTCAAATACCATTCGTGGTAGATGATGAATTATGCGGTGTCAAGAAGACCAGCGAAACCAGGGAAATTTTCAAAAACCTGGGAATAATGGATGACGTGGTTCGAGCCAAAAACGGTCGTAAAATCCGTGCTGGTAGGGGTAAAACCAGGGGAAGGAAATACAAAACACCCACAGGACCCTTACTTGTTGTTGGAGAGGACAAAGGAATCAGCCTAGGAGCTAGAAACCACCCCGGAGTAGATGTGGTAGTGGTGGATAACCTCAATGCAGAACTCCTAGCACCAGGAACACACCCCGGCCGACTTACTGTTTACACTAAATCAGCAATAGAAAAACTGGGAGATTTATTCCAGAACTAGGTAGGTGTCATGAATGGATCCTTACAATATAATAATTAAACCACAGTTAACTGAGAAAAGCATGAACGCCATTGATTACAAAAACGAGTTAACCTTTGTGGTTAGAAGAACTGCAAAGAAAGCTCAGATCAAACAGGCTTTCCAGGAACTCTTTGATGTTAAAGTGGAACGGGTCAACACTCAGATAAGCTCCCGTGGTGAAAAAATAGCCTACCTTAAACTGGCAGAAGATGCCAGTGCAGAAGACATTGCCGTTAAAATGGGCGTATTCTAGGGAGGATTAAATAATGGGAAAACGATTAATAATTCAGAGGCGGGGAAGAGGAACCCCCACCTACAGAAGTGCATCACACCGTTTCAAAGGAAAAATACAGTACCGTTCATACGATGATATAGAAAAAAATAGCAGTCTCAATGGAAAAGTAGTGGATATCTTCCACGATCCAGGTAGAACTGCCCCTGTGGCCAAAGTCAAGTTCGAAAATGGAGAACAACTATTGATACTGGCCCCAGAAAGCATAGCTATCAACGATGAAATAGCATGCGGATTATCCGCACCCATAAAACCAGGAAACTCACTGCCACTGGGAGAAATCCCAGAAGGAACACCAGTGTACAACCTGGAAAGAAACCCCGGAGACGGAGGAAAATTCGTCCGATCTTCAGGTACTTACGCTTCTCTTATCACCCATGACGTGGGTAAAGCCATTGTGGAACTTCCCTCCGGGGAATTAAAGGCTTTCAACCCCCAGTGCAGAGCCACCATAGGTGTCGTTGCAGGGGGAGGTAGGAAAGAAAAACCATTCCTCAAAGCAGGAAACCGACACTATGCTGCAAAAGCTAAAGGTAAAAAGAGCGTGGGAGTGCGTGGTGTTGCAATGAACGCAGTAGACCACCCACACGGTGGTGGAAACCGCCAGCACCCAGGACGACCTACCACAGTCTCCAGACACGCCCCACCAGGAAGAAAAGTGGGTTCCATTGCTGCTAGGAGAACTGGAAGAAGGAGATAAGTTTAACTTATCCCATTATTCCATTTGGACTGGTTTAAGGATAAATTACGAGAATTAATTGAATGATAAAATAAAAGCGTTTTAAGGAGGAGGCTAATTGGCGAGGAAAGAATTCAAGTATCGCGGTTATACCCTGGAAGAGCTGCAGCAGATGCCACTGGATAACGTCATCCAGTTGTTACCATCAACCCAGCGCAGATCCCTGAAAAGGGGATTCCTACCCAGGCAAAAAAAAGTACTAGAGAAGATACGAAAACTGAAAAAAGAAGGAGAAACGGGTGGACGACCTAAAATAATCAAGACCCACTGTAGGGACATGATCGTACTACCAGAAATGGTGGGCATGACCTTTGGAATCTACAATGGTAAAGAATTTGTGAACGTCCAGATACAGCCTGAAATGATTGGCTGTTACTTTGGTGAATTTGCAATTACCCGACAAAGAGTACAGCACGGAGACCCTGGTATGGGTGCAACACGTTCATCCATGTTCGTGCCCCTGAAATAAGGAGAATTAACCATGGCAAAATTGAAATACGCTTACGAAGGATCTGGAAAAGTAGCCAAGGCAACTGGAAGATCCCTCAAGATCTCCCCCAAACACTCGGTGGAGATCTGCAGAGAACTCCGGGGCATGTACCTTGACGAAGCCAAGGAATACTTAGAAGATGTCATCCAGATGAAAAGAGCTGTACCATTCAAACGGCACAACAAAAAAGTCGGTCACCGAAAAGGACTAAAAGGATGGCCTACTGGTCGTTACCCTAAAAAAGCAGCCACCCAGATCTTAGATGTTCTGGAAAATGCAGAAGCTAACGCTGAATACCAGGGTATGGACACAGAAGACCTTAAAATAATCCACATATCCAGCCACCGAGGTTTCATAATTCGGGGATACATCCCAAGAGCATTCGGAAGGGCCACACCATTCAACACCCCCACCACACATATACAGGTAGTTCTAGGGGAGGCAGAGAGCGCATGATTGAAAAGGACTTTGTAACCGAGGGACTAAAGAGAACCAGAATCGACGAATATCTGGAAAAAGAACTTGACAGAGCAGGCTACGGTGGAATGGAAATACAGGTCACACCCCTGGGTACCATGGTAGTGGTATACGCCGAAAGACCAGGAATGGTAATCGGCCGAGGCGGAAAAACTGTACGGGCCATAACCCAAAACCTCAAAAACAGCTACGATCTGGAAAATCCCCAGGTAGAAGTTAAAGAAGTTGACGTTCCTGAACTTAACCCAAAAATCATGGCTCACAAAATATCAGCCATGCTCCAGAGGGGAATGCACTTCCGCCGTGTGGCATACTCAGCTCTCAGAAGAATCATGGGAGCCGGTGCACAGGGAGTAGAAGTAACCATCTCCGGTAAAATCAGAGGGTCTAGATCTGCATGTGCAAAATTCACCGATGGATACATCAAAAAATGTGGAGAACCATCCATCAAATATGTGAAACAAGGATTCGCCACTGCACCACTTAAACCTGGTGTACTGGGAATATCCGTACGTATCATGCCACCAGATGTTGTCTTACCAGATAAAGTGGACATCATCCAGCCCAAAGTGGAAGAACCAGTTGAAACTAAAGCAGCTGAAACTGTTGAAGCTCCTACTGAAGAAATCACCGAAGGATCTGCGGAAATCTTAGAAGAGATTACCCAGGAAGCAGCAGAAGAAGCCGCTGAAGTACCAGTGGAAGAACCTGCCAAAGATGATCTCAAAACCAAAGCCACTGAAGCTAAGAAGGCAGCTGATGAGAAAACCGAAGAAGTAGTCCAAAAGGCTACCGAGGTTAAAAAAGCTGCTGAAGAAAAAGCTACTGAGGTTAAAGAAGTAGTTGAAGACAAAGCTGAAGAAGTTAAGGAAAAAGCCACCAAGGCCAAAGCTAAAGCTACTAAAGCTAAGAAGGCAGCTGATGAGAAGACCGAAGAAGTAGCCCAAAAGGCTACCGAGGTTAAGGAAACTGCTGAGGAAAAAGCTACTGAGGTTAAGGAAGCAGTTGAAGACAAAGCTGAAGAAGTTAAGGAAAAAGCCACCAAAGCTAAAGCTAAAGCTACTAAAGCTAAGAAGGCAGCTGATGAGAAGACCGAAGAAGTAGTCCAAAAGGCTACCGAGGTTAAGGAAACTGCTGAAGAAAAAGCTGAAGAAGTTAAGGAAAAGGCTACTGAGGTTAAAGAAGCAGTTGAGGAGAAAGCTGAAGAAGTTAGCAAAAAAGCTTCCGAAGCTAAGAAAAAAGCCTCAGATAAAGTGGCTGAAGTCACCAAAAAAGCTTCCGAAATCAAGGAAAAAGTGGAGAAATCCTAAAAGGATTTAATCCTTAGAAATCATCACAAATTATAAAAGGATGTATAAATATGGTTATATTAAGGAGTAAAGAGATACGTGAAATGGGAATGGAGGAAATCCAGAAAAAACTGGAAGAACTTCAGGCAGAACATGCCAGTCACATTTCCAAGAGTGCTGCCGCGGGGATTTACGAAAACCCGGGGAAGATCAGGGAACTTAAAAAAACCATAGCACGTGTCAAAACCATAATTAACGAAAAAAATAAGGAGAACTAAAATCGATGAAAGTCTGCGATGTTTGTGGTCTACCAGAGGAACTCTGCGTCTGTGAGGAAATAGCTCGAGAGATACAGAGTGTTAAAGTATTCACGGTGAGAAGAAGATTCGGAAAACTAATGACTATCGTGGAGGGAATAGATGAACACGATATTGACATTAAAGAACTCACCAAGGAACTGAAAAACAGATGTGCCTGCGGAGGAACGGCCAAAAAAGGCCAGATCGAACTGCAAGGAGACCATAAAAGGAGAGTCAAAGAAGTTTTAGCCGGAATGGGCTTTTCTTCCGATGACATCCAGGTTCGTTAGATTAATGGGTTAACTAAAATTTCGCACATGGACTTGATTAATATTTAATCATACCATGTTTTTTAAGATAAGTTAACCATGGTTTTAAGTTCAAACTTAAAAGACTTCTCAAATGAAATCATGAAAAGTCTTCTGGGAGATTAATCCCGGCAAACAGCAGTTAACTCGTAATGAGCTTGACCTGTTTTTTGGGATTATTCACATAAAAATACTTTCACCACCCCCATGATAACTATTACTCCACAAAACATTTTAAGACATGAACTGGTGGGGCTTGAAGTGGAAATCACCCACAGTTTGCATGGAGATTTAAAGGGAATTAAAGGGCGCGTGGTGAACGAAACCAGAAACACCCTCACCATTGAAGATGGTGAAGGCATTGAAAAAATCATACCCAAAGGGACTTCAACTTTCAAGTTCACACTTCCCGATGGAGTTACACTAGAAATTAAGGGCGAAATTATTGTTTCTCGCCCTGAAGATAGGATAAAAAAGAGATTTAGGAAATATTGGTGATAATATGGTTGGTATTGAAGTTACCGAACCCAAAGAAAAATGCAATGATCCTAACTGTCCCTTCCACGGGAACCTGCCAGTACGTGGCCAGATCCTGGAAGGAATAGTCACCAGTGACAAGGCAGAAAGGACCATAACCGTTGAAAGGAGTTTTTATAAGTTCATACGAAAATATGAACGATACGAAAAGCGAAAATCAAAAATAAACGCCCATAAACCAGACTGTATCCAGGTAAACATTGGCGATGCAGTTAAGATTGCGGAGTGCAGACCCCTTTCCAAGACCAAGCACTTTGTAGTGGTGGAGGTTAAAGGGGATAAAAAATGAAAGCCATCACATCAAACGTCAGTAAATCACTACCCATAGGCGCTCGCCTACAATGTGTTGACAATACTGGAGCCCGTGAAGTGGAAATAATTTCCGTCAAAGGATACAAAGGTGTCCGAAGAAGGCTGGCTACTGCCGGTGTGGGTGACATGGTTGTTATCACAGTTAAAAAAGGAACAGCAGACATGCGCCGGGAAGTTACCACTGCAGTGGTCGTAAGACAGAAAAAAGAATTCCGCAGGGCAGATGGACTCAGAGTAAAATTCGAGGACAATGCAGCAGTCATTATCAGTCCCGAAGGAGTCCTGAAAGGTTCAGAAATAAGAGGACCAGTAGCCAAGGAAGCTGCGGACAGATGGCCGTCAGTGGGAAGTGCTGCCAGCATAATTGTGTAGGTGATTAGATGTCTAAACAACCAAGAAAACAGAGGAAATTCCGTTATCAAGCACCATTACACATCCGTCATAAACTGATGAGTGTCAATCTCAGCCCAGAACTAAGGGAAGAGTACGAACGACGTTCATTACCAGTAAGGAAAGGAGACACTGTAAAAGTTCTCCGAGGTGACTTCAGGGATCACGAAGGTAAAGTGGAAGGAGTAGATCTTAAACACTACCGAGTCATGATCGAAGGCCTCAACGTGCAAAAACCCGACGGAAATCAAGTTTACCATCCAGTACATCCATCCAACCTGATGATTATAGAAATGGATCTGGATGATGAGGAAAGAAACGAGATATTAGAGAGGAAGGGATAAAATGGCCAAAATGGGATCAAGAAAACATTTAAAAAGGTTCAAAGCACCAGAACACTGGCCCATCCACCCTAAAGAGTTCACTTGGACGGTCAAACCTAGTCCAGGACCACACTCCATAGAGGGATCATTACCACTTCTAGTCATAGTTCGTGATATACTAAAAATAGCTGACAACGCCCGTGAAGCCAGGATCATTATCAACACTGGTGAAGTACTGGTGGACGGTCGCGCTCGTAAGGACTACAAATTCCCAGTGGGATTCATGGATGTAATCCAGCTCCCAAAAAGTGGAAAAGCATACAGAGTAGTTCCAGATGAAAAGGGAGAACTGGTACTCCACCCCATAGAAGAGGGAGACACCGAGTTCAAACTATGCCGTATTGAGGATAAAGTCACCATCAAAGGTGGTAAAACACAGTTAAACCTCCACGACGGTCGAAACTATCTGACTGAAGAAGATTACAAAACTGGTGACGTGGTATTACTCAATGTGCCTGATCAGGAAATTAAAGATACCATCAAATTCGAAGATGGAGCTATCGGTCTAATCACCGGTGGTAAGCACATAGGTGAGAAGGGAACAGTTAAAGAAATTAACATCACCCGCAGTTCCATGCCCAACACTGTACTAATTGAAACTGATGGAACAACATTCCAGACCTTACAGGAATACGTTTTTGTCCTGGGAAAAGATAAACCAGTGATTTCACTACCTGGAGGCCAGTAGAATGAACCCTATGCAACAGGTACGCATAGCCAAAGCCACAGTTAATATCGGTGTAGGTGAAGCTGGTGAAAGACTGGCACGAGCAGAAAAGCTCCTCCAGAGTATCAGTAACCAGAAACCAGTGCGAACTACTTCCAAGGTTACCAACCCAGAATTTGGAATTAGAAAGGGACAACCAATCGCCTGCAAAGTAACCCTTCGTGGTGAACAGGCTGATGAAACTGTGAAACTCATTCTTTCAGGAATTGACAACATAATCCGTCCCACTCAATTTGACAAACAGGGAAACTTATCATTTGGAATACATGAACACATTGATATTCCTGGAATGCGCTACGACCCGGATATTGGAATATTCGGAATGAACGTTAACCTAACCTTCGAAAAACCTGGATACAGGATAAAAAGAAGGAAAGTACAGCGGAAGCACATTCCTCACAAACACCAGGTCACAACCGATGAGACCATGGAGTATATGAAGGAAAAATTCCAGATTCGACTAGAATCTGATAAAGAGGAATAGGTGATTATTTTGCCCAGAAAATACGGAAAGGCATCCAGGAAATGCAGAAGATGCGGAGACCACTCTGCACTAGTTCGAAGATACGGTCTAATGCTCTGCAGACAATGTTTCCGGGAACTCGCCCCTAAAATAGGATTTAAGAAGTTTAATTAGAGGTGACAAGATGACTCTTATGGATCCTCTGGCCAACGCCCTAACTAACATGCGGAACAACGAGATACAGGGAAACAATAAATGTACAGTATCTCCCGCATCCAAAATGATTGGGCATGTCCTGAGGACGATGCAAAAAGAAGGTTACATTGGTGAATTTGAATTTGTTGACGATGATAAAGCAGGCATGTTCACCGTGGAACTAGAGGGAAATATAAACAAGTGCGGTGTGATAAAGCCCAGGCACGCCGTGAAAAAAGATGAATTCGAAAAATTCGAAAAACGATACCTACCATCCAAGAACTTTGGGATACTAATTGTAACAACCCCCGAAGGGATAATGACCCACAACGAAGCTAAAGAACGTGGTATTGGTGGTAGATTACTGGTATACGTTTATTAAGGTGATAAAAATGGCTTTAGCAGTGGTTTTAAGGGAAGAAATCCCAATCCCAGAAGGCGTGGAAGTCACCATTGACCAAGATGTAACAGTAAAGGGACCCAAGGGAGAACTCAAACGCAGGTTCAAACAGGGTAACGTCACCATCAAACAGGAAGATAACCTGGTGGTCTTGGAAACTCGCTTCCCCAAAAAGAAGGATAAAGCTATGCTGGGTACTATCAAGTCTCACATCAGCAACATGATCCAAGGATTAACCGAAGGATTCACCTATAAAATGAAAATCGTTTACGCTCACTTTCCAATGACAGTAAAAGCTGCCAAAGAAAAGGTAATCATTGAAAACTTCCTGGGAGAACGATACCCCCGTACAGCCAAAGTAGTTGGCAGTGCACAGGTTAAAGTTCAGGGAGATGAAGTAACTGTTACCGGTGTAAACAAGGAAGATGTAGGTCAAACAATGGCCAACCTTGAACAGGCAACTAAAATCAAGGGAAGAGACCCCAGGGTGTTCCAGGATGGAATATACCTGGTGGCTAAGGAGTGATCCTCATGAGGAAACCAAAATTCAGGAGACAGGAATGGCACAGGTACAAAAAACTGGGAGAAAACTGGAGAAAAGCCAGGGGTAAACTCAGTAAAGCAAGAAGGTACCAAGCTCGTAAACCTGCCATACCCACCATTGGTTACTGCTCACCCAGAGCTACCAAAGGACTCCATCCATCTGGATACCAGGATGTCCTGGTGTGCAACCTAAAAGAACTGGAAAATCTGGATCCTGCAACACAGGCTGGAAGAATCGGTTCAACAGTAGGACTTAGGAAAAGGGAAGTTATGCTCAAAAAAGCAAAGGATCTGGGAATTAAGATCTTAAATTAATTAATTCCTTTATTTATTAATCCTAATCATAAAAGGCATTAACTTAATCCTAAAAGCACAATCAAACATAACTATCCTAAAAACCTCCCCCTACTGGTAATTACCGGAGGGATGGTTTATCATAGGAAATCAAGGGGCCCCCTATAACACCATAAGTGTTGAGGGCAAGTAAAAAAACAATAATGAAAAAAATTCGGATGCAAGGGAAGTATCAGCATCCCCAATTCTTAATAATGAAAATTTTGAATTGGAAAAAAAGTTTTGATCGACCTTTTTCTAAAAGGTCGACATGGAGGTTTCTTTATGAATCTTACTACTCAAAAGAGACTAGCTGCAGACCTGCTCAAAGTAGGTGTGAACAGGGTCTGGATAGACCCTAACAATCTGGAAGAAGTTTCCCGGGCAATTACCAGGGAAGGAGTTAACAAACTCATCCAAGATGGTTACATTAAAGCACGACCCAAAAAGGGAATCAGCAGTTACCGATCAAAAAAGATAGCGGAACAGAAAAAGAAAGGAAGAAGAAAAGGTAGAGGCAGTATAAAAGGAGCTCAAGGGGCAAGAAACCCTAAAAAGAAAGCCTGGATGACAACTATCAGGGCCCTCCGAAAAGACCTCAAAGGCATGAGGGATGAACGTGAAATCAACCGCACCACCTACCGTAAGCTGTACAGAATGGCTAAAGGTGGAGCATTCCGTAGTAAATCCTACATGAAAACCTACGCCAGGGACCACGACCTTTTAAGATAACGGGGGAATAACAATGGCACAAGGATCAAGATATAAATTAGCATTTAAACGTAGACGAGAAGGAAAAACAAACTACGGTGCAAGATTAAAACTCATCGCATTAGACAAACATCGTCTGGTAGTTCGAGTAACTGGTAATCACACCATAGCTCAGATAGTAGATGTGCAGATTGAAGGAGACCAAACCCTGGTCTCAGCACATTCCCAGGAATTGAAAAACATGGGATGGCTGGCCAGCGGTAAAAACACTTCTGCCGCTTACCTCACCGGATACCTATGTGGTAAAAAAGCTCTTAAAGAAGGTATTACTGAAGCAGTCCTGGACATGGGACTGGCAACTTCAACCAAGGGATCACGGGTGTACGCAGTAATCAAAGGAGCACTGGATGCCGGTCTAGAAGTACCTCACAACGATGTTATCCTTCCTTCTGAAGACAGAATCACGGGAGAACACATTTCCCAGTACGCTGAATCATTAAATAAAGCTGAAATGGAAAAGAAGTTTTCCCAGTACATCCAGCGGGGATTATCCCCAAAGGACTTACCTGATCACTTTCAAAGTATCAAGGAAAAGATCGAAAAAGAGGTATCATAATGAATGATTATAACGCCGAAGAATGGGAACCCAAAACTAATCTGGGTCGCATGGTAAAGGAGGGTCAGATCACCAGTATCGATGAGATATTCGACCGTGGCCTACCTATCATGGAACTGGAAATTGTGGATTCCCTGCTCCCAGATCTCGAAGAAGAGGTCATGGATGTTAACCTGGTGCAGAGAATGCACAAATCCGGACGTAAAGTGAACTTCCGGGTTATAGTAGCAGTGGGAAACAAGAACGGTTACGTTGGATTAGGACAGGGTAAAGCCAAAGAAGTAGGTCCAGCCATCAGAAAAGCAGTGGACAACGCCAAATACAATGTCATCAAGGTCCGCCGAGGATGCGGAGATTGGGGATGTGTCTGTGGACGAGAACACACCGTACCCTTCAAAGTAGAAGGTAAAAAAGGCAGTGTTCGTGTAACCCTCATACCCGCCCCTGGTGGAGTAGGACTGGCAATAGGAAACGTTGGTAAAACCATCCTTGGACTAGCTGGAATCGACGATGTATGGTCCCAGACCATGGGACAAACCCAGACCACCATCAACTTTGCAGGAGCAGTATTCGATGCCCTCAAAAAGTTAAGCATGGTAAAAGCCCCAACCAAAGACCTTAAAAAACTGGGCGTCTGTGTGGAGTAAGGTGATATCATGATTATAGCATTAAGAGTCAGGGGACGTACTGGAATCAAGGGAGACATAGCCGATACCCTGGATATGCTCCGCTTAACCAGAATCAACCATGCAGTCCTCCTACCTGAAAACGACAGTTACCTGGGAATGCTCAGGAAAGGTAAGGACTACATAACCTGGGGTGAAATAGACTCAGAAACACTAACCCAACTCATAGAAAAAAGGGGAAGATTCCCAGGAAGGGAAAGGTTCACTCCTGAAGATTTGACTGGAGACTACTCCTCAGCAGAGGAACTGTCTGAAGCCATCATCAAGGGAGAAACCACACTGGAAGAAGCTGGTTTAAAACCAATTTTCAGACTACACCCCCCACGAAAAGGTTACAATCACATTCGAAAAAGTTTCAAAGAAGGAGGAACACTGGGTTACCGGGGAGAAGAAATATCCCTACTCATCAAAAAAATGATCTAAAAAAGGATACATAGATCCTTAAAGATCATGGATTAATGAGATGATCATGGATTAATGAGATCATGGATTAATGAGAAATTTTTGCCAAAGGATAATAGTGCAAAAATTTTAAAACCATTAACTCCTTTATGAATAACAATCCCATTAATTCCTTATGAATAACAATCCCATTAATTCCTTATGAATAACAAACCCATATTCCTTTATGAATAATAAATGGAATCACAAATCAAGGTGTAAACATGATAAGAAAAGCCCGTAAAATACGGAAATTGCGTGGTTCTCGATCTGTTGGTGGAGGCTGTACTAAAAAGCGAAGAGGAGCCGGACACCGTGGTGGAAGAGGAAAAGCCGGAGGCCATAAACACATGTGGACCTGGGTAGTTAAATTCGACCCAGACCGATATGGTAAACACGGTTTCAAAAGACCACAAAAGACTATCAATAAATTTAAAACAGTGAACCTGGATTACCTGGATGATAATGCAGAAAAACTGGTTGAAAAAGAATTAGCCCAGAAAGACGGTGACAGCATCATCATTGATGTCACTCAATTAGGATATGATAAAGTACTGGGAAGGGGAAAAATAACCAGATCTCTCACCATCAAGGCACCTCACTTCTCTGCAAGTGCAGTTGCCAAAATCGAAGAAAAAGGTGGAGAAGCTGTTAGTCTCCAGTAGAATTTTCTCTCTGAGTAGAATTATTCTAACTAAAAAAAATTCCATGTTCCCTTATAAGGAGTGAAAACAATTGTTGAAGGAAGCTCTTCTACCCATTTTCTCATACTTACCCCAGGTAAAATCACCAACTTACCGGGTTCCGTTTAAAGAAAAATTAAAATGGACCGGAGTAATTTTAATACTCTACTTTGTACTTACCCAGATACCATTATTTGGTTTAAGTTCAACTTCAGTGGACCAGTTCGCCCAACTCAGGGCAGTAATGGCTGGTAGTTTCGGTTCCATATTAACATTAGGTATCGGACCCATAGTATCTGCGTCCATCATACTCCAGCTCCTGGTTGGAGGTAAGATCCTGAACCTGGATCTTTCACAGCATGATGATAAAGCATTCTACCAGGGAATTCAGAAGCTCCTTGCAGTCATATTCACTCTTTTCGAGGGTGGAGTAATGGTCTTAACCGGTGCGCTTGCACCATCATCCCCGGAATTTGTCTGGATCATGATCCTGCAGATCACTATTGGTGGGATACTGATCATATTCCTGGATGAAGTAATATCCAAGTGGGGATTTGGAAGTGGAGTAGGACTCTTCATTGCTGCGGGTGTTTCAGCCCAGATAGTAATTGGATCTTTAAATCCATTATCATCACCAACTTCACCAGGAGTGCCTGCTGGTTACATACCCCAGTTCATATACTATTTAACAACCAGCCAACCAGATTTCAGTCTACTGATACCAATTGTCTCATTGATTGCAGTGTTCCTGGTAGTGGTTTATGCAGAGAGTATGCGAGTGGAAATACCACTATCCTATGGTGGGGTGAAGGGAGCCAGGGGTAAATACCCATTGAAGTTTATCTACGCCAGTAACATGCCGGTTATATTAACCAGCGCATTACTCTTAAACGTACAGCTATTTGCTGCACTGTTCCAGAAGTTAGGATTCCCTATTCTGGGAACAGTATCTAATGGTAAAGCCATTAGCGGAATAGCCTATTATTTAACCACACCCTATGGGCTTTCCAGTATTCTGACCAACCCCCTGCAGGTGGCAGTTTATGGTGTGGTATTCATTGCATCATGTGTACTGTTTGCATGGTTATGGGTGGAACTGAGTAACATAGGGCCCAAGGCCGTGGCCAAACAATTACATGGAATGGGAATGCAGATTCCAGGATTCAGGAGTAGTCGTACCCAGTTTGAAAGAATACTCAAAAAATACATCCCTGCAATCACAATCCTGGGAGGTGCCTTCGTAGGTCTTCTGGCCTTTGGAGCAGATCTCACAGGTGCATTGGGAGGGGGAACCGGTGTTCTATTGACAGTGGGTATTGTGTACAAACTCTATGAAGAAATAGCTCAGGAGCAGCTTATGGACATGCACCCAATGCTCAGGAAGTTCTTAGGTGATTAAATGAAAGTTGTTGTAGTTGCAGGAATACCAGGATCAGGAAGTACCACCGTACTTCAACATGCTCTTAAAGAAACAGATTACGTTCATGTGAATTACGGTGATGTCATGTTGGAAATAGCCCAGGAAATGAAACTGGTAGAAGACAGGGATTCCATACGCAAACTCCCCCCCGAAACCCAGAAGGAAGTCCAAAAAAAGGCAGCTGGGACCATAAGAGAAAGGGCGGAAGTTGCCAACACCATCGTGGATACCCACTGCACCATTAAAACTCCATCTGGTTTCTTACCAGGTTTGCCCAAGTGGGTACTGGATGAATTACAACCTGACATGTTCATCCTACTGGAAGCAGATGGTGATGAAATTCTCTTGCGAAGGGTTAATGACACCACCAGAACCCGGGACACCGAACGCCTGCAGGACATTAACCTGCACCAGGAAATGAACCGGGCCACAGCCATGGCCTACGCAGTTTACACCGGAGCCACGGTTAAGATTATAGAAAATCACAATGACCATCTGGAAAGTTCAGTTGAAGAAATGAAAAATACCTTATCCTGAAACTGGAAAAAAGTTTTTCCTGGAAAAAAAGCTTTAATGGGAAAAAATCTTATCCTGGAAAAAAAGCTTTAATGGGAAAAAATCTTATCCTGGAAAAAAAGCTTTTCCTGAAAAATCCATTATCATGAAAAATATCTTATCCTGGAATATACCTTATCCAGAAATCTTTAGATAAAACCATCCATAGAATAAGAATCTATAGATAAGATTTTATAAGGTAAGAATCATTTATAGATAAGACTCTTGGATAAGAATAAAACTCTTGGATAAGAAAAAAAATATTATTGAATGTTGAATAAAACTATTGAATGTTGAATAAAAATTATAGGGTAATAACCCGTCATAATACGAGAACATTTGGGATAAAAACCCTTTGTGGTATAAGAGGAACAAAAAATGGCATTTGAATTTATAACTCAACCAATATTTGGTGCATTGGACGTTGTGTTCATGCCACTAGTCACTATGTTTGGCCCGATGTTAGGTGTGTTCGTAATATCCACCATAATAGCATTTTTCATAACCCTGGCCAACAAACTACTGGTGGACCAGGACCGGTTGCAGTTTTTGCAGAAGGAAATGAAAGTTTATCAGCAAGATATGATGGCGGCCCAGAAATCAGGGGATGCCAAAGCAATGGCAGAAGTTCAGAAGAAACAGGCTGAATTCATGGACCTCCAGAAGGAAATGATGATGAACTCCTTCAAACCCATGATCGTTACCTTCATACCCATACTGCTGGTTTTCTGGTGGATGGCAGCACAACCAGCAATCAACAAATTAGTGGTACAATTACCATCATTTGTATTCTACGTGCTACTGGTGCCACTGTTCCACATGTTTTACCACCAGTCACCTGGAGTTCCCTACATGGCCATTGAATGGTTGGGATGGTACATTCTATGCTCATTCGCCATGTCCATAATCTTCAGGAAATTGATGGGACTTAAAAGTGGGGGAATATAAAACTAGACAGACACTATTAAATTCTAGATCCTCATTAAATTCTTTTTAAGGATTTAATTTTATTCACAGAATTTTTAAATTCATACAAGGAAATAGATTTTAGAATAGATTTTAAATTCATTCACGGAAAATATTTTAAGACTTATATAAAGGAGATAATTAAAATGCCAGCATTAAGATACAGATCACGAACGTATAAAAGAACCTTCCGTAGAACCCCTGGAGGCAAAACTGTCCTTCACTACAAGAAGAAAAAACCTCAAAAGCACCACTGTGCTGAATGTGGTAAACTCTTACATGGTGTTCCACGAGGAAGACCTTACCAGATAAGAAAACTAGCCAAGTCTAAAAAACGACCAAACCGACCATTCGGTGGCAAACTCTGCACAGAATGTACCCGCAGGTTCTACAAAGAACAGGCCAGATCTCTTTCTGAATCTCAAGATACCCAATCCCAGGATACTGAGGAATAGATCCTAAATGATCATAACCATCGGTGGACCAGCTGGAAGTGGAACCAGTACAACTTCCCACATACTATCTGAAAAAACAGGAATACCCTACATATCAGCAGGGGATGTTTTCCGACAGATGGCACGAGAGCAGAATATGGATGTACTCAAGTTCAGCAAATTCGCCGAGGGAAACATTAAAATTGATCAGGAAATAGACCAGAGACAGGCGGAATTAGCTCGCGAGGCTGATGATCTCATTGTTGAAGGCCGCATTTCAGCCTATTTTGTAGATGCTGATTTGAAGGTATGGTGCAATGCACCCCTGGATGTTCGCGCAGAGCGTATCAGCCAGAGGGAAAATAAATCCATAGAACTTGCCCGAGAAGAAATCATAACCCGAGAAGCCAGTGAAGCCCAGAGGTACCTGGACATACACAATATAGACATTAACAACATGGATGTTTATGACATTGTAATTAACACTCACGCCTTCAAGGCGGATAGTGTTGCTCAAATCATAGTAAAAGTAACTGAGGTGATTAGATGCCAGCAATAGAAGTTGGAAGAATTTGTATGAAAATCTCCGGAAGAGAAGCCGGTGAAAAATGCGTAATAGTCGAGATCATAGATGATAAATTCGTAGAAGTAGTTGGAAGTGCAGTTAAAAACCGCAGATGCAACATCAAACACCTGGAACCATTGGACCAGGTAATTGAAATAAAGAGTGAAGATCCTGAGGAGATCAAAAAAGAACTCGATGCAGCAATTGCTTAAACCCAATTTGCAGCATAATTAAATAAAAGGATTATTCACATGGCAGAACTCCTCCAAAAAGCCTACGGGGAAACAGATCCCCACTACGGCACCAAGCCAGAAGAAAGGTCTATAGAGGAGCACCTGTCCCGGGGTATTATCAACCTGGATAAACCCTCCGGCCCAACATCCCATGAAATCGATGCATGGGTTAAGAGGATTCTCCCCTGCGAGAAAACAGGTCATGGTGGGACCCTGGATCCCAGGGTCACTGGAGTGTTGCCCATTGGAATCGACAATGCAACCAGAGCCATACAACTACTCCTGGAAGCACCCAAAGAATACGTGTGCCTCATGCGCCTCCATGAAGATGTGGGCGAAACACGCATTCGGGATATTCTAGGAGAATTCACCGGTAAAATATTCCAAACCCCCCCAATGCGCTCTGCAGTCAAAAGAGAACTAAGGGTACGGACCATATACTACGTGAACATTCTGGAAATAGATGGCCAGGATGCACTCTTCCGTATTGGTTGCGAGGCCGGTACCTACATCCGAAAGTACTGTCACGATATTGGTGAAGCACTGGGATGCGGAGCCCACATGGCAGAACTGCGAAGAACCAGGGTGGCAGACTTCACCGAGGATGAAACCCTGAAAACACTGCAGGATGTTAATGATGCCTACCATTACTGGATTGAAGATGGTGATGAAGCACCCCTCAGGGAGTGTGTTCTCCCCATGGAAAGGGCAGCCAGTCATCTTAAAAAAGTAGTGGTAAGGGATTCAGCAATAGATGCCTTATGCCACGGTGCAGATCTGGCAGCAGGTGGAATTCTCCAGCTCAGTGAAGGTATTAAAAGAAAGGAAACCCTGGCGGTCATGACCCTTAAGGGTGAACTGGTAGCTGCTGGTGAGGCACTGGCCACCACCACTGAAATTGACCAGGCTGGTAGTGGCATTATGGTAAATATAAAAAAGGTTTTTATGGAACCAGGAACATACCCAATGATGTGGAAGTAAAAATAATTATATTCTACTCTTTACCTGGACTCCCACCAAACCCAGTTATAAACAAATATATTTAATGGGTTTTTTAACACGTCTAATAAAACCAGTAGAATGTTCCATCTCACATTACTATTAACGTCTTGTACGAATAGGATGTTCATTCACTATAGGAATAGGATGTTCCATCACAATAGGTTGTTCTACACACTATTGTTCCATATTACCAGATATTAGGTAAAAATATAGAAAATTAGCAAAGAGTTTATATTACACAAACACAAGAATATAATCTTATGCCGGGATAGTCTAGCCTGGTAAGGCGCAAGACTGGAAATCTTGTGGAGCTTTGCTCCGCCTGGGTTCAAATCCCAGTCCCGGCGTTCATCAAAACATATTTTGTTTAGTAATATAGTTAGATGAAATTGTTGAATAATTGAATGACAATTGTAATGATCATTAAATCATAATCAATTCAAACTCAATTAAGGGGATTCAAGTAAAGTTTCAGACAACCCTAACCGGTTGTGACTGATGATCCGCATGAACCCCAGAGATACTTTAAATAAAGTGAATATATTGGAGGAAATTTTAAATGGAAGAAGAATTCAAACACATGGTCCGGATCGCCCGTAAAGACGTAGACGGGAACAAGACCATAATAAACGCCATGACCGATATAAAGGGAATTGGTAAGGCATTATCCGGTGCAATATGCACTACTATGGATTTTGATCCAAACCAGCAAATAGGATATTTGCCAGATAAGGAAGTCTTACGCCTTGAAGAAGCCGTTAAAAATCCTAAAAACGGCATAATACCTGAATGGATGTTCAACCGTCGTAATGACTATGAAACCGGTGAAACCGGCCACCTCATAGAATCAGATCTGGTGATGTGCCTCAGGGATGATCTCAACCGTATGAAGAAAACCCGAAGTTACAAGGGTAGAAGACACGAAGTGGGACTACCAGTAAGGGGTCAGAGAACCAAATCCACATTCCGTAAAGGAAGCTCCGTGGGAGTTAGAAGGAGAAGAAGAGGATAAACCTAGGAGACGATTAACATGGGACATCCAAGAAAGGCAAGGAAACAATACGATACCCCTTCACACCCCTGGAATGCAGACCGCATAAAACAGGAAAACAAATTAGTTCAGAAATACGGCTTAAAAAACAAGAAAGAAGTTTGGAAAGCCGAAACTATGGTTAAAAGGTACAGGAGAGACGCCAGGGAATTACTGGGTATGTCCAGTGAACATAACTCCACTGAAAGACAGCAGCTCCTGAACCACCTGATATCCATAGGTGTACTACCAGAAAACGCTAAACTGGAAGATGTTCTGGACCTGACAGTGGAAGATGTGCTACGCCGCAGACTACAGACAGTGGTTCACAGGAAAGGACTGGCATACACCGCTAAAGAAGCACGAGTATTCGTGGTTCACGGACACATCGCCATGAACAACCGAAAAATCGACTCCCCCAGTTACCTGGTGAAAAGAGGAGAAGAAGAACTAATCGGATACTATCCAGGTTCAGCAGTTATAAAACTCAAAATCCCTGAAACACCTAAAAAGGAAAAACCTAAAAAGGAAAAACCAAGAAGGGACTCATATCGAGGAAGAGGAAGGAGAAATAGGAGATAAGGTGATAACATGGCAGAAAAAGCAAAAGAAAAATGGGGAGTAGCCAACGTTTACTCATCCTTTAACAACACCATCATCACCATCACCGATGTTACCGGAGCAGAAACCATCAGCCAATGGTCTGGTGGTAAAGTTGTCCGAGCAGACAGACAGGAATCATCACCATTTGCAGCAATGGAAGCAGCAAGTAGGGCAGCAGATGATGTTAAGGAAAAAGGAATAGTAGGTCTGCACATTAAAGTGCGAGCACCTGGTGGAAACGGACCACGCTCACCTGGACCTGGAGCACAGGCAACCATACGAGCACTGGCACGTGCCGGAATTAAAATCGGAAAAATTGAAGATGTAACACCCATCCCCCACGATGGTACAGGAAGACCCGGTGGTAAAAGGGGTAGAAGGGTATAAAACGCGAAGTGTCTAGAATGGAGATAGAAATTAAAAACAGGGATAACAACCATTTAGTCTTCACCGTGGATGGTGTGGATGTCAGTATGGTTAATGCCCTGCGCCGGATCTCTATGGTGGAAGTTCCCACATTGGCCATTGAAACCGTGGAGTTCTTAAAAAACGATGCACGTATATTTGACGAAGCATTGGCCCACCGACTGGGACTGGTACCCCTCAGCACTGATCTGGAATCAATGGTAATGCCAGAAGACTGTGACTGTGAAGGGCACTGCTCACGCTGCAGTGTATCCCTCATCTTAAAAGGTAAAGGACCAAAAACACTCTATTCCGGGGACCTCAAATCAGAGGACTCCAAAATAAAACCTGTCCTGGACACCATTCCACTGGTAAAACTCAAAGAAGGAGAAGAAGTGGAACTGGAAGCCATAGCACAGTTAGGATTAGGATCTGATCATGCTAAATGGCAGCCCACCACCACCAGTGCGTATAACCATTACCCTGAAATCACAATTGATCAGGATAAATGTGAAACATGCCAGGACTGTGTGAAGGAATGCCCCAGGAATGTTCTGGAATACGATGAAAAAAATAATCAGATAACAGTGGTGGACCTGGAAAACTGTTCCATGTGCAGAACCTGTGAGAAAGACTGCCAGAACCAAGCCATTACCGTAGAAATT